>JAMDDL010000160.1 GCA_023488645.1 Actinomycetota bacterium
GCCAATATTGGAAAGCATGATGGGAAGAAAGTGGGTTGATATTTCAGATGAGACAGGTGTTTTAAGTGATAAAACAAAGTTTTCAAAAGAACATCTGGAGATACTACATGCCTGGTTAGATAATATTATCTCTTTCTGGTATCACATGGGCTATGATTTCGTACGTATTGAAATAATACCCCCGTATCCGAACGTATATCTTCATAGTGCTGTTGATACAGCAAGTTTAAAAGGAGATTTAAAAAGAAATTGGGCAGATCTTATTAGTGGCCCTATAAGCAGTTGGGATGATTTTGAAAATTATAAATGGCCAATAATTACCGATGATGATTTTTATATTCATAGATATATCTGCAAAAACCTGCCAGAGGGAATGGGATTTATATCCTGCCATGCTGGCGGAGTATATGAACATGCAGTCAGGCTTTTTGGTTATGAAAATCTTTGTATAAACTTAATTGATAATCCCGAACTTGTAAAAGCTGTTATTGATAAGGTAGGAGAGATAACTCTTAAATATAATGGATATCTACTAAAATTAGATAAACTGGCGGCCATTTTACAAGGAGAAGATTTGGGGTTTAAAACCCAAACCTTAATATCACCTGAAGATATAAGAAAGTATATATTACCCTGGCACAAAAAATTTGCCCAACAGGCACATGATAAGGGTAAATCTTATTACCTGCACAGTTGCGGAAAGATAGACAGTATAATGGAAGATTTAATTGCTGATGTAAAAATTGATGGTAAACATTCTTTCATGGAGGGCGTAGCTCCCATAGAAGAATATAAGAAGTTATACGGAGATAGAATATGTCTACTAGGTGGTATAGATGTAGACATATTATCAAGATATGAAGTGGATGATCTCAGAAAATACGTAAGGAAAGTCATAGATTCCTGTGCTCCAGGAGGTCGGTTTGCTGTAGGAGCAGGTAATTCTATACCCTCCTATGTACCGGTAAAAAACTATTTAACCATGGTTGATGAGACATTAAATTATTAAATGATAAAAACAGGAGACAAAATGAACTCACTGGAGAGGGTCCTAACAGCTTTAAGATTAGAAGAGCCTGATGCAGTACCAATTCTTGAATGGATAGTTGAAAATCCGGTAATCCAAAAAATTATGCCTGGAGCTTCTATGCTTGATTTCTATGATAATTTTGATATCGATGGCATTACTGTTTATGAAGATGTTGATTTTGTGGAAGTCAGTCCCGGAGTAATGAGGGATCATTTTGGGGTATTAAGAGATTTTAAGGAAGTTAAGGGAAAACTTCAGTTTCCATTTCCGGTCGAGCCTTTAATTAAAAAAGATATGGATCCCAATAAATTCCTGGAAACTTATGAGATGCCAGATCCTCATGACCCTAAAAAACTTGCCACTCTTCGTGCGGCAGTAAAAAGGTTTAAAGGTAAAAAGGCAATTGTATTTGCAGTGCACCATGGACTTATATATCCAATTTTTATCCGTGGTTTTGACAATTATCTTATGGACTACTATGTAAATCCGGATTTTGCCAAAAGATTGGCAACTATGGTGAATGAATATTTTGTGGAATTGGAAAAGCAGGCCATTGAAATAGGAGCAGATATCATAACTGATGGTGAGGATTATTGCGGCAAGGATGGACTTTTTATGTCTATGGAACATTTTAAAGAGTTTGTGCTGCCTGGTTTAAGGAATGTTATAAAGGTAGCCAAAGATAACAATATCCCCTTTATTAAACATTGTGATGGAAATATTTGGCCTATAATAGATCTGCTTGTGAAAGAAGGTATTGATGCTATTAATCCCATCGAACCTGCTGCAGGTATGGATATAGGGGAAGTAAAAAAGAAATATGGTAATAAAATAGCAATTCATGGCAATATAGATTGCGCTCAACTACTTACTTTCGGAAAGCCCGAAGACGTTCGGATTGCTGTAAAGGAATGCATCCACAAAGCAAGTCGGGGAGGTGGGCACATTCTAGCCTCAAGTAATAGCATTCATGCCGGAATACCACCAAAGAATTTTATAACCATGGTTGAAGCAACCCGTGAGTTTGGAAGATATCCTATTAAGGTTTAAGAATATTGCATAGTTATTTCTTTTAGATGAGTTAATAAAAAAATGTCATAATATATTTTTAGTGAGAATTACTTTAATATTCTAAAAAATTATAAAAAAGAATTTGGTAACAATATTTTATTAATTTGTTTATATAAAATAATCCCTTTAAATACCAGATTTCAAGTCATGGAGATATATTAAAATGTCTTTAGAAAAATCATTTAAAATAGTAGGTATTGGAGAAATATTATGGGATTTATATCCTTCCGGTAAGCGACTTGGCGGTGCTCCCGCAAACTTTGCTTATCATATTTCAGCTCTTGGGCATAACGGTATTGTTGTTAGTAGAGTAGGAGATGATTATTTAGGTAAAGAAATAATTAATTTTCTTTTAAGAAATAATATTGAATCCGGATATATCCAAGTTGATAAAATTAGACCAACAGGAACAGTAGAAGTAAAAATTGATAAAGATAATCAGCCAGATTATTTTATCAAAGAGAATGTAGCTTGGGACTTTTTAGGTTGGAGAAAAAATTTTTTTGAACTTTCAAAAAAAGCTGATGCAATATGTTTTGGTACTATATCACAAAGAAATAAAGCTACCAGGAAAACTATTTTAAATTTTTTAAAGGCAGCAAACAATAATACAGTTAAAATATTTGATATAAACTTGAGACAAAATTTTTACAACAAGCAAGTTATTGAGGAATCTTTAACTCTATCAACAATTTTAAAACTAAATGATTTTGAATTAAAAATAATAAAAGACCTGCTAAGTATAAATGCTAATTATAGTGAAGAGGAGTCATGTAATTTTTTAATAAATAAATATAAATTAAATCTTGTTTGTCTGACAAAAGGAGAAGAGGGAAGCATGCTGGTCAATGAACACTCTGTCTGCAAGTGCCCAGCTTATCCTTATAAGGCTGTTAATAGAGTTGGTGCAGGAGACGCTTTTACTGCAGCGGTATTAGTTAATTATTTAAAAAAATACTCTCTCAAGATCATTAATGAGCGTGCAAATAGATTAGCTTCATGGGTTACGTCAAAAAAAGAGGCTATGCCAATTTATAATCCTGATATCAAAAGTATTGTAGATCCTTGATTTATGAGATGGTAAAAATACAAAACAGATTAGGAATTTCATCTATTTGTATAGGATCTGGAGAGGAATAGTAATTGTAGTCAGGAGACTATAATTTTAACAAAGACGTGTAATGCTTTAAAAGATAGGGCATTTTTTATTACAGATTTAGGAAAGAGGTTATATTTTTATGGTAAAAGAAATCAAAATAAAATATGAAACCAAACCAGGTGAATTGAAGTTTCGTTCTATTCCTATTTTTAAATACCAAGAATCTCTGGCAAAAGAGATAGAGTATGGGAACATAACTCGTAAAAAATGTTTAGAGCTCTTAGAACAAATGCTTATGATTCGCACATTTGAAGAAATGTTGGTTGAAATAATAGCGGGCATTTATAAACCTTTACCAGGATTTAAATATATCGGACCTACTCATCTATCAATTGGACAGGAAGCTACAATTGCTGGTTCTATATCAGCAATAGGTTCAGGTGATTACATCACCAGTTCTCACAGAGGACACGGGGATGCTATATCAAAAGGATATAATGTTATAAAGTCTATAAGAACAGATAAATTAAAAGAACTTCTTAAAAAAAGAGAAAAGTATATTTTAACTATCGGTGAAAGTTATAATGAAATAGACCAAAGGGATATACTTGAAGAGAAAACTTTAAAAATACATTTATATAGAATGATAGCTGAACTTTTTGGTAAAGCTGATGGATATTGTCGGGGTGTTGGTGGTGGGATGCATATAGCGGATTTTGAGTTGGGGCATCTTGGTGCTAATGCCATTGTTGGCGGACATATGGGTATTGCAACAGGAGCAGCTATATCATGCAGGTACCAGCGAAATGGAAAATTGGTCCTTTGTTTAGCAGGAGATGGTGCCTATGGTAATGGAATAGCCCATGAATCAATGAATTTGGCTACTATGGCACAGTTCAAAAATAGGCTTATGGAGATAAAATATGGAGTTCCCGTTATTTTTGGAATAGTAAATAATGGATATGCTATGACTGGTCAGGAATTGGGTGAAATAACTGGACTGGATTTTCTTGCCAGAAGAGGTGCTGCTTATGATATTGATGAAATGAATGCAGAAATCATTGATGGGATGAATGTACTAGCTGTAATGGATGCAGTAAAACGTGCTAACTCTCTTATTAAAAAAGGTAAAGGTCCGGTACTGCTGGAATTTATGACCTACAGGTACAAAGGGCATAGCTTAAGTGACCCCCTATCCTACAGAGATCATTCTGAGTTAGAAATATGGCAGGAAAAAGATCCCATTAAAACTTTTACCATTGAGCTGCTAAAAACTGATTTTCCAAAAGAGCAGGGTGGAAAAATTACCAAAGAAGATATAAAAAATTTGAAAGATAGAGTCTATAGTCGTAATGCTGAAATGGCTAAATTTGCAGCAGAAGCTTCCTTACCTACCCCAGATACTCTTTTAAGTTTTGTTTTTTCAGAGAAGAAACCTGATGAATTACCAGAAAAGTTTTCCCACACTAAAACTTTAAAACCTATTCCTCAGTATAAAAGAGATGACAAGGGTCAGATAAATACCCGTTTTGCCATACGAGAAGCATTAATTGAAGAGATGAAAAGAGATGGAAGAATTGTTCTTTTTGGAGAGGATATCGCAGAGCATGGCGGCGCTTTTGGAGTAACAAATGATCTTTTAGGTCTATTCGGTAGAGATAGAGTCTTTAATACCTCAATATCAGAATCAGGAATAGTAGGAACAGCTATAGGAATGGCTATGACCGGGATGGTACCTGTTGCTGAGATAATGTTTGATGATTTCATCCTGATGGCTATGGATCAGATAGGAAACCAGGCAGCTAAATGGAGTTATATGTCTGGTGGGCAAATAAGTTTACCAATGGTTATAAGAACCACTATCGGTGGAGGTCGTGGATATGCTGGGCAACATTCACAAAGTCTTGAAGCGATTACTACTCATATGCCTGGTCTTATAGTTATTGCGCCATCCAATGCAAATGATGCCAAAGGTCTTTTAAAATCAGCCATACGCGAAAACAATCCAGTAATATTTTTCGAACATCAGCTGATATATAGCTCTTTGGCAAAAGTTCCTGATGAAGAGTATTTAATACCAATAGGAAAAGCATCAGTAATAAGGGAAGGATCTGATATTACTATCATATGCTGGTCCAATATTGTAAATGAATCTTTAAAGGCTAGTGAGGTTTTAGATAAAGAAGGAATTTCAGCAGAAATAATAGACATAAGAACCTTAATTCCTTTAGATATTGAGACAATTATAAATTCAGTTAAAAAAACCGGAAGAGTTATTGTGACCTCTCAGGAAGTAACCCAAGGCAGTTTTGCTGCTGAAATTATTACCCAAATACAGGAAACAGCTTTTGACTATTTGGATGCTCCTATTTTAAGGCTTTGTGCACCTAATGGGATTCCTCCTTCTGCTAATAATCTGGAAAAATTATTTTTACCCGATGCCGAAAAAATTGTTAGAATAATAAAAAATTTATTTATAAGTGGGAGAGGTCAATAAATAATTATCTGTTTGAATTAATTTTACTAGATGCAAATATTTAATTTTCTTATGAACTCTTTAACAAACTATATAAGCGGATGCAGGAGAAATGCTAACAGAGTGTATAAATGAAGACAAAATGAAGTATTCGGGATCTATGATCCAGATTGCATTGGATATGATAGATTTAAATAAGGCGAAGGTAGTATTGCATGAAGTAGTAGATTATATAGATATAGTGGAAATCGGGACACCTTTCATAATAAGGTATGGAATAAAAGTAGTTAAAGAAATAAAAAGTATATTTCCTTGTTTACCACTATTGGCTGATTTGAAAATCGCAGATGCTGGAGAATATGAATCACAAATGGCTTTTAAATCTGGAGCGGATATAGTAACTGTTCTTGCAGCAGCGGAGGACTCCACTATTAGGGCAGCTGTTAAACAAGCAGCAAAAAGCAAGAAGAGAGTAATGATTGACATGATAGGTATCAATGATATCGAGAAAAGAACGTTGGAAATTGATAAAATGGGTGTGAATTATATTTGTGCTCACATAGGGTTTGATGGACAGAATAAAGGCAAAAATCCATTAATAGACCTGGTAAAAGTAAAAAATAATACCCAAAGTGCAAAGATTGCAGTTGCAGGAGGTATCAACCTTTTAAACTTAAACAATATATTAGACAAGAACCCTGATATTGTCATCATTGGCAATGGCATAATATCTGAAGCAGACAGAAAGGGCACTGTAATAAAAATAAAAAAGATCATTAACCAGCGCAGTTAAATCCGGAAGCAAAATTAGCTTCAGCGTCCTCTCTTATATTAAGTTCTTTGTTTTCAACCATTTTTAACTTTTTCAATATTAAGTAATAAAATACGGATACTATAAAAATATATTCTAAGTTACAGTTATCTAACTTCTTAAAAATATTAAATGATAAACAAATTTGAATTAAATAATTATGCTTTCATGATATTATAAACTTAAAATCTAATATGGAATTTTAAAAAATAACTGTGGTTCCATTGATATGGAGGATAAATGAACAAACAAATAAAGAATCTGATTATGGTTTCTGCCGCCGTTTTATCTTTTATATTAATTTTATCTTTATTTTCCTGCAGCATACTTAATAATATTGTAAAATTATCAAAAGGAACTGTCGCTGATAAAGGTACTTCTGATAAAAGTACAAGCTCAACTAAAATAAGCAATGATTCTGTTTCATCTGCAGCCGCAAATGAGAATGCCGGTGAGAATAATTCAGGCAGCAACGAAGAAAATAGCGATGGTTCCGGAGATAATAAAGATAATGACGGCAATTCAGATAGTCCGGTTTTAAATAATTACAGGCTGGTCTATTTTGAAGTAACTTCTGATGAAAAATCAAATCATTTTGAACACAGAGTGGCAAATATATATTCAATTAAAATTGACGGAGATGACAAGAGGCTGATTTATAGCGACATTAATGATAAATATGACCTGGGTCCCATATTAAGTATTTCACCGGATGGTAAAAAAATTGCATGTATGGTTAATGAAGGCGGCAGGGGGGCATACAGCGCATTATGTGTATTGGATATTGAGAGCGGAGACTTAAAAAAACTTGTGGAATTTGATTATACACAGGAGCCGGTAAATATTTTGCTGATGCTATATGGGATACCCATATGGTCTCCTGACAGCAGATATCTTGCTTACGAATTAATCAGTAATCCTTATACTTCCAATTTCAGGGACAGAGGAGTGTTTCTTGCAGATACCCAGACAGGGAAAATTAAAGAAGTAGTTCTTGATGTAGGCGGTGCTTCGCTGAGATCAACCATGTTTATGGTGCCCGTTTTTTTCTTTGAAGACAGCAGTAAAATAGCGGCTGCATTCCATCCTTATTATACGGTTGAGAAAGACAGTGAGG
This sequence comes from Actinomycetota bacterium, assembly GCA_023488645.1. Classification (GTDB taxonomy): domain Bacteria; phylum Actinomycetota; class Humimicrobiia; order Humimicrobiales; family Humimicrobiaceae; genus JAMDDL01. Next base: position 7,605 of record JAMDDL010000160.1, read on the forward strand.
TAACCGGCTATTATTCACTCAACGAGGGTTTGAATTGTTTCGGTGTTGAAGGCGGGGCAGTAACTCATCTTTTTGAAACCAGCATATTTAAAGGGAAAGATCTGGAAATAATTTCAAGTTTCGATAAGTTCAGTTATATTGAGGATTTAAATAAAATGGTTTTTCAGGTTCTGGGAGATTTTGAAGAAGACGGAGATGTATGGATTTCGAGCATTGATGGCAGTGATGCTGAAAAGCTGACAAATGACATTCAGTTAAGAGAGCAGCAGCCCGATGTTTATGTTGGGAATGGTGAAAACCCTATGATCGCTTATGCCGGAGTAAAAAGATACGGCACTGTCTCAAATCAAATCCCCAGCGGGGACATTTATATAATTAATGCCGATGGTACAAACAATAAAAAATTAACAAATTATAATATCGGGCCGTCAAAGCCGGTTTTTTCACCAGACGGAACTCATATTGCTTATATAAATTCCATTTATGATGAAAATTTTGAAAATATAATAAAAAACCAGATAGAGACTGTGGATATAACGGGAGGACAAATATCAGTTCCAGTTAAAAATGGATTTATTGAACTGGTTGGATGGACAATTAATAATTAATAATCATGTCAGCACTAACCGAATTTTTGGATGCAAGCTTTTCAGCAAAAGGCAGAGACAACAGCTATTATCTTAAAGGCAAATACAGAACTTTTGGCTGGAAATTCAGTAAAATTTTTGCATTGTCAAAAAATCTGGCTGCTTTTTTTACTGAGAACGGGGTTAAAGCTGGTGACAGAATAGTAATTAAAAGCCCCAATTCTCCGCAATGGGTGGCTGCTTTTACTGCATGCATTAAAATGGGCTTTGTAATTGTTCCCATTGACTATAAGTCTGATTTTAATTTTGAACAAAGGATTATAAGCAAAGTAAAGCCTGAATTCATCCTTTATTCCAGGGAAAATGAAACATTTGATAACCTGAAACTTAATAATCAAAAAATTGGAATATTATTACTTGAGGACCTTGAAACTGCTGTTAAGGATTATGATTTTAAAGATGATACTTATGAAAAGCCGTCCCGAATAGAAGATGATAATCTTGCTGAAATAGTTTTTACTTCCGGATCAACTGCAGCTCCCAAAGGGGTGATGCTTACCCACAAAAATATCAGTTCCAATTTAAAGGCTGCCAGGCCCTTAATAGAAAAATGGAAATTTATCTTTAATCTGATGATTAACCAGAGGCTTTTAAGTCTTGTACCGTTAAGCCACATGTATGGACAGGTAATAGGCATATTCATACCTTTAATGATTGGAAGCTCGGTTGTATTTTTTAATACTATAAACCCTGAGGAGATATTAAGAGCAGTAAAAGAGGAAAAAATATGGATACTGGGAGCATTGCCAAAGCTGGTTTCAATAATAAAAAATCACATAGCCAGAAAATATAATCTAAATTCAGAGGTATTTAAAAGCAAATACAGGAAGCTTAGAAATTTAAGGTGGTGGATAAGGATCATTTTATTTTCAGGATTAAGAATGAAAATAGGATGGAGACTTGTTGCAATACTTTCAGGCGGAGCTGCTATTGACTATGAAACGGAAGATTTTTTCAGATGTCTTGCATACAGTGTTTTCCAGGGTTATGGACTGACGGAAACTGCTCCCCTTATAACCCTCACTGATCCTGCAAAAAACAGGGAAGGTTCGGTTGGCAGCTTTTTAAGCGGACAGGAAATTAAGATTATTGATGGGGAAGTATATGTTAAAGGAGAAAATGTCAGCCCTGGATATTTTGAACCCGAGCAAGACTACAGCAAGGCATTTAAAGATGGCTGGTTTAAAACAGGAGATATTGCAGAAGTTGACAAAAATGGAAATGTTTTTATTAAAGGCAGGATGGATGATTTGATAGTTCGCCCTGATGGACTCAATATTTATCCTTATGATATAGAAAATGCCGTTAAATCTGCTTCAACCAGAGTAAGGGATTGCGCAGTTTTTGGAATTGAGAAGGAAGTTGAAAGGGAGGGCTTAAAAAGCAGAGAGCTTGAGATCCATGCTGTTTTGCTGATGGATTTTAAAAATTATCCCAATACCGGTGAAAATGAGATAAATGAAATTATAAGGGATGCAAACAACAGATTAAATCCATATCAGAAAATAGACAGTTTCAGCGTGTGGCAGGAACCTGATTTTCCAAGAACTTCAACGTTAAAACCAAAAAAAAGCGAGATTAAAAGAATTATAATTGAAAGGTTAAAAGCAAAAGAGGAACTTTTACCTGACAGAGGACACGAAATTAAAGGCAGGGAATTTACAGAAAACGATAAAGCCGATTTATATAATATTATCGGTTCTTTTTATAAAATCGGTAAAGAAAATATTAAAGATGAAGCAAAACTCCAGGATGATTTGGGACTTGATTCTCTTGATATTGTTGAACTTTCCAGCGCACTTGAGGAAAAATTTGGTATTGATACCGGAACTCTAAGCATTACAAAAGATACAAACTTAAAAGAACTTGAAAATCTGATAACAAATCCTCCTGAAGAAATATATAAAGTTCCCTTTTTTAATTTTCCATACAGCATCTTTTTTGTAATTTTAAGAACCATATCACAATTTTTCATATTTCCGTTTATTTCAATTTTATACAGGAGGCGGTATGCAGGCAGAGGAAATTTGTACGACATTAAGCAGCCGTCAGTTTTTGCTTCCAATCACGTGTCTCTGATAGATACTTTTGTAATTTTGTTTTCACTACCCCTGAAGATAAGGTTAAGATTAACCACCGTGATGTCTATCGAACATCATTTTTTAAATTATTTTAACAGATCTGGAAATATTTTAAGGAGAATATTTGAGGCAGCAGGTTTTTATATTTTTGTATGTCTCTTTTTAAATGTTATACCTCTCTCAAGAACACGCGGATTTAAGCAAAGTCTTGAAAACATAGGCAATTTAATTGACAGGGGATGGAATGTTTTGATATTTCCTGAAGGTACTATTACCCTTGATAGAAATATAAAAGAATTTGAACCGGGAATCGGAGTTATTGCAAAAGACATGAAAGTCCCTGTAATTCCAGTCAGAATAGACGGACTGTATGACATCCTTCATAATGGAATTTTACCTCTTGGGCATTTACCGAAAGTTCCGATTGTTAAAGTAAAATACGGGAAACAGATGGAAATGTTTGAAGGAAGCTATCAGGAAATAGCAAATAATTTAAGAGAAATGGTTCTTAAGTTATAATTAAGCCTGCTATCTTTTTAATGTGTTTTGGTGTTGAACCGCAGCATGCACCCAGAATTGAAGGTCTGAAGTCAAGATATTTTTTCATATTTTCAGCCATTATTTCGGGAGTTTCACTATAGACAGTTTTGCCGCCAGCCATTTCAGGGAGGCCCGCATTTGGCTGGAAAATCAGTCTCGCATGTTCATTGGCATTTCTCATCTTCCTTACAACTGCAAGCATTTTGTCTGAACCCACACTACAGTTAGCTCCAACTACTGTACACCCTGCATCAGTTAAGACATTTACAGCTTCTTCAGCTTTATTTCCCATAATAGTTACCCCTGTTTCATTAAATGTAAGGGTGCATATAATAGGGATATCCATGCTGGTCTTTTTTACAGCTTCAATTGCTGCAAGAGCTTCGTTGATATCAATCATGGTTTCTATAAGAATGAGATCCACCATCTGTGTTTTAAGTAAAATATCAGCCTGCTGCAAAAAAGCATCAACAGCATCTTCATAAGTCAGATCTCCAAAAGGTTTTAAAAGTTTTCCGGTTGGCCCAATGTTTCCGGCAATAAAAACAGGTTTTGGATTTTTTTTGAAATCAACTGAATTTTTATAATTATCTGCAGCAAGTTTTGCACAAAAGACTGCTTTTTCATTTATGTTTTTTATTTCAGATTTAAGTCTGTTTGTATCAAGCTTAACAGGATTTGCGCCAAATGTGCTTGCCTGTATAATATTGGAACCGCTTTTTAAATAATCCAAATGGATTTCAGGAAGTATCTTAAAAGAATTTTTATCTTTGCTTATAAATACTTCAGGGCTTGCAGAAATACCCAGACCTTGCAAAACTGTACCCATGGCGCCATCGCCAATTAATATGTTATTTCCTAATATTTTTAAGAAATCATTTTTAGTAATCATGAAAATAAATAATTATTTATTTTTTCTTGCCCAACGTGTTTTTTTGAGCATTTTTTTATGTTTTTTCTTACGCATTTTCTTGCGTCTTTTTTTAATTACGGAACTCAACGCATCTCCTTCTGACTGCTGAATTTTTCAAGGTCTGTCTTATTTGATGAAAACTTCGTAAACCTAAATTATAATGATTTTCTGGTACAAGGAAAAGATATTTATATAAAACTTTATGATAATAGCATTTTACAAGAAAAATTCAACAGAAATTCTTAGAAA
>JAMDDL010000071.1:0-4383 GCA_023488645.1 Actinomycetota bacterium
TTACCATTTCCTTATGTCTTACCATCCTGTCAGGTGCATAACCACCTGGAATTACTATGGCTGCAACCTCATTTATATCAGCTTTAGCTGCTGAAATATCTGATTTTAAAATTAAACCTTTTTTCCCCTTGTATTCCCTGTTTTCGGCAGGACCTACAATCTTTACATCGTAGCCTTCTTCAATCAAACGGTAGTAGGGATATATTGCTTCAACATCTTCGAAAAAATCTTCGATTAATAAATAAATCTTTAACATAATTTCCCCCCTGTAATTTTAGTTTTTAATTAACTGCAATTCAGACACTTAGACTTCAGACTTTAGACACCAGACTTTTATAGATAGGAAATTGACCCTTGCAGTGTCCTCAAACCTTCTTGAATTTTCCCCCATAATTCTTCATATCTATTGGTGTCTAAGTATCCCCCATCTCTCTTCTTAAGTCTGATGTCTGAGGTCTATAGTCTTACTGTCTGAATTTGTGTAATCTCTGGCCATTTCCCTTCTTAAGTCTAATGTCTGAGGTCTATAGTCTTACTGTCTGAATTAAATTTTTTATTAACTTTCAACTTAAAAACTTATTTAAAATATATTATACTACTATTTTAATAACTATTAAAAATTTAAACTGGATAAGAATATAATTTTATTTGAAGTTTTTATATGTTCTTTGCGGTAACTTTGGACATCATTATTGAATCAGAATCCACATAAAAGTAGTTCCGTTTTTCTGATTTTAAATTAAAATCTGAATTTTCTTGGAATAATGGTTATTCCTTTTTTTGAAATAGTAAGTCCTCTCCTTAAATCATCCTTTCTGTCATAGCCGATTACTGTATTATCAGGAACATAAATACCTGTATCTATAATTGCATTTCTAATTGAAACATTTTTGCCAATATAATTGTTTCCCATCAGGAAGGAGTTGCAGATTTTAGTTTTTTCTTCAACAAAAATATCATAAGATAGTATTGAATTTTCAATATTGCAGTTACTGATTACACATCCGTTTGCAATTATTGAATTATGAAATTTGGAATTACCATTAACACGCGCAGATCTTATGGATGCAACACGTGTAAAAATTTCCCATCTGTCATTAAATAAGTTAATTGAAGGATTTTGTCCCAAAAGATCCATATTTGCTTCATAAAATTCATCGATACTGCCTATATCTCTCCAGTAAGGTTTTTCATTTTTACCGGCACCCGGTATGAAATTGTCATTGAAATTATAAACATAAATATTTCTGCCTCTCTTTAACATCGCAGGTATTACATCAAAGCCAAAATCATGAGAAGAATAATGTTTCGGATCTTCAAGTATTAAATTTTTATTTTTTACTGTTTTTTTATGCTCATCTATGACAAGTTCCTCAATTAAAACCTGCAGATTAAAAGCATAATTACCCATGGAAGCAAGACAATACTGCTCATTACCGGGGATAGGAGTCGGTTTTTCAGGTTTCTCCTCAAAATCAATTAACTGCCATTTCTTATTTATTACCAACACCCCATATTTTTTTGCAGCAAATTCGCATTTGACAGGTAAAGCGGAGATTGTAAGATCAGCCTGATTATCAAGATGATAATCATTCATCAGGGAAATATCCATTATATATATGTGGTCGGAACTGAAAATATCTATAATATCAGGTTTTTCATTCCATGCATAACTTTTATTCTGATTTATAGCATCTGCTGTTCCCAGATACCAGCCGCTTTCACTACCCAGTTTTGGCGGAAGTGTTCTTATGAAATTATAGCGGCCGGTTCCAAAAATAGGAGTCCAGCCTTCAAAGACATGTTTTTCAAGTGATCTTGATTCATATTGGGTTAATACATATATTTTTCTTACTCTTGAATGTATAAGATTACTTAGAACGAAGTCTATTACCCTGTAACTTCCACCAAATGGAACAGCCGGTTTAGCTCTGTCTTTTGTCAGTGGCATAAGCCTTTGTCCTGCTCCGCCGCTCAATACAAAAGCTACAACTTCAATTCTCATTTTATATATTTAATTCTCATAAACAGTTTAATAATTTATCTTCTAATTTATATTTCGATCTTCAATATTATTATAATTTAATTGCTTGACCATGTTCAATCAAAATTTCTTATTTTGCTCATCCGGATCTGAGTTTGAATTAAACATGCTTATAAAAGATGAAAAATTTTTAACCAGATTATCTTTTAAAACATTGTATTTTTTAAAATCAATCCATGGTTTTAAGTAATCCTGCAGAATGTCAACTATTTTATGAGTCAAAATGATATTATCACTGCAATAATTTAACTTACCGTCTATGATATTTTCAATTATTTCAATTTGTTTTTCCCTGGTCAGATCTTTTAAACTGTAAAGTGTAAAATCCGGTAATTTCTCAATATAGGCTGTTAAATAATCAAATGTCTTATTATCAATTATTTCATTAAATTCATTTAAAAACTTATCTGAATAATTTAACAAACCGGATAAGCTATCACAATCTAATTTCCTTACATAAAATTTTAATGATAATTTATTTCCGGAATAATTTTTATCATATAAAGCTATGAAATGAACATAATTTTTCCTTAAAGTAATTTTTGAAATTAAAACTGCAGTTCCCGATAATATTTTCAGCATTTCATTTTCAAATTTTTCCAACCTGGATATCTTTGTTTTAAAAATATACTCATTTAGTTCAATCAGATAATCCTTGTACTGTACTATCTCTGAAGATTTTTCAGATTTATTGTCATATCCTGTTTTATTACAAAACATTAAATCTGCTGCCAGATGGGCAGCTATTCTTTTAAAATCATAAATTGATGCCTTAACTTCATTTAAATAAATGGAAGCTCCATTAATATTTTTGCTAACATTGCTTTCGGCATTTTTTAAAATATTTAAAAACACATTTTCCAGATCTTCGTTATAAAAATTTCCGGCAAGTTCAATGGTCCTGCATGCACTTTTTAATATCTGAATTGGTTCGACTCTGAAAATATCATCAAAAAACCATCCGTCACTTGACTGCATAAGCATAGCCTGCCTTTGCATTTCAAGAAGACTAAGTAACGAGATTTTACTTACATCATTGCATTCCGTGACTGATTTATTTTTAAAATTAACATCATCGTTATTCACAATGTTTATCTTTAATAAATATTTATTTAAAAAATTTTCCACATTTTTGTCGCTTCTGTCATTTATAATAGTTATATAATCAGCCAGTACACTTAAAGCATCCTTGAATTCAGGTTTAATGTATGAATTAATTTCCCTTTCGAATATATCATCAATTTTTGTTCTTATTAAATCTATTGCTTCTCTTAATGGTTTTCTCCATTTCTGATTCCAGCCCTTATGATTATTATCTCCGGTAGAACAGCCGCAATCTTCCTTCCACCTGCAAATTGAATGCCTGCAGCTCCATGAAGTATTTTCAATAATTTCAACTTCATAAACTGGCGGAAATTTTTCCAGATATTCTGCGAAAACAGTCATCCTTGCCTTGCTGCTGTTCCTTATAACTTTCAAACAATAAGCAAGAGCCATATCTCCAAATTTTTTATGATGGCCATATGTTTCTCCGTCTGTAGCAACAATAACTATTTCAGGCTGCTGCTGATTGTAAGATGGTGCATTTATTAAGGTGTTGGCAAAATTCTCTCCGTTGCTGAGCAAATCCCCAAATGCCACACCTATTGATATTTCCCTGTCATAAAAAAATATCACAATTTCTCTTCCTGACGGCAATCTGCATAAATAAGGCAACCTTGTATTAATATTTCCGTTTTTAACTTTTATCCAATTCTGCTCCTTTTTGCTGATATCAGCATCAATCTTTTTAAATCTTAGGCTTTGATCAGGTGAAAGAATTGTAAATTTTATTTTAAAATCAGCAAGAATTTCCAGGGTTTCATAATCAACTGCAGTCTCTGCAATCCACATTCCTTCAGATTTTCTTTTAAAATTATCTTCAAAATCTTTTATTGCCCACAATATCTGAAGATACTTGTCCTGCCTGTTTGCAAGAGGCATTATCAGATGATTATATGTTTGAGCAATCGCGCAGCCATGTCCGGAAAATAATTTTTGACTTTCACTGTCTGCCCTGATTATCTTATCAAACAGATTTAAATTATTTTCCTTAATCCATTCTAAAAGGGTCGGTCCGAAATTAAAGCTTATCTCTGAATAATTATTTACCACATCCATAACTTCATTTTGATTATTTAAGATGCGGGCGGCAGCATTTGCGCCGTAACATTCTGCTGATATTTTTTCATTCCAGTCATGATAAGGATATGCATCATCCTGAATTTCAATTCTTTCCAGCCATGGATTTTTTCTGAAGGGCTGATAAAAATGCCCGTGAATACAAATGTATCTTTCCA
>JAMDDL010000071.1:4689-11633 GCA_023488645.1 Actinomycetota bacterium
AGAGGTGGAAGAGTAATTGATATTGAGAAATCCTTTCCATGACTTTTTATTTTTTCAGAGCATATTTTACCGTAATTACCATGCCCGCTGCCGCCATAAATTTCAGAATCACTGTTAAATATTTCCTTCCATTCACCTGATACAGGCACACCAATCCTATAATTATATCGTGGTACCGGAGTAAAATTAAAACATGCAAGAAAATAAGTTATACTGCCTTTTGAAGTTTTATTATCACAGTTAAAATCATCTGCAATTCTTAAAAAAGATAATACGCTGTTTTTATTATCATTATAATCAATCCATGCAAAACCTTCAGGTTTAAAATCAGTTGCAAATAATGAATGATTATGGGTGTACAGATAATTCAAATCTTTTACCAGTAAATATACAGATTTATGCATATTTTCATCCATTAAATGCCAATCAATGCTTAAATTGTGATTCCATTCATTTATTTGTGCAAATTCATCTCCCATAAATAACAATTTTTTACCGGGATGTGCAAACATATAGCTAAATAAAAGCCTTAGATTTGCAAATTTCTGCCAACGGTCTCCAGGCATTTTTTCAAGTAATGATTTTTTGCCATATACCACTTCATCATGTGAAAGAGGCAGCAGAAAATTTTCATCAAAAGCATACCACATTGTAAAAGTCAGATCATTTTGATGATACTTTCTATATAATGGGTCTTTTGAAAAATAATTTAAAGTATCATGCATCCAGCCCATGTTCCACTTCATTCCAAAACCTAATCCTCCTGTATATGTTGGCTTTGTAACCATTGGCCAGGCAGTTGATTCTTCTGCAAATGTTTGTACATCAGGAAATTCTCTGTAAATAACCTCATTTAATTTTTTTAAAAAATCAATAGCTTCAAGATTTTCCCTGCCGCCGTATATATTGGGAATCCACTGGCCTTCCTTTCTTGAATAATCAAGATAAAGCATTGAAGCTACTGCATCAATTCTTATGCCATCAACATGGTACTTATCCAGCCAGAACAGCGCACTGTTTATAAGAAATTCCTTTACTTCATATCGTCCGTAATTAAAAATCAGACTTTTCCAATCAGGATGATATCCAAGTCTTTTATCAGCATGCTCGTAAAGATGAGTCCCGTCAAATAAAGATAATCCATGTGCATCATTTGGGAAATGGGACGGCACCCAGTCAAGTATTACACCAATATCATTCTGGTGAAGAAAATCAATGAAAAACATAAAATCCTGCGGGTTTCCATATCTTGAAGTAGGTGCAAAATACCCGGTTGTCTGATAACCCCATGAGCCATAAAACGGATGTTCCATTACAGGCAGCAGTTCAACATGAGTAAATCCTGTTTTTTTAACATAACGCGCAATTTCAAAAGCAAATTCCCTGTAATTTAAAAAATTATCACCGGAATTTCTCTTCCATGAACCCATATGAAGTTCATATATTGAAAACGGTGAACTTAAGCTGTTTGCTTCATGCCTTTTATCCATCCACTTTATATCTTTCCATTCATAATCAAGATCCCATAATATTGATGCTGTTTTTGGCGGTATCTCGCAGTAAAAGGCAAATGGATCGCTCTTATCAAAATAATTCAGCTTGAACCTGGGTTTAATCTTAAATTTATAAAGCGATCCGTTTTCAATATCGGGTACAAAAGTTTCCCATATGCCTGATTCATCTTTTCTATTTACAAGAGGATTCATACTTTCATCCCAATTGTTAAAATCCCCTGTAACACTTACATTATTGGCATTTGGAGCCCAAACTGCAAAATAAACCCCCTTTATGTCATTTATCTTTTTAAAATGAGCGCCGAGTTTATTGTATAATTTAAAATGGCTGCCATTTTTAAAAAGATAAATATCATATTCTGAAAACTGCCCGAATTCTTTATTTTTTTCTGAAATATTCATACGCCTTTAAAAAATATGAAATTAATAACCCTTCTGATCAAATATTTTGCAATTTGACATTTAATATAATATATATTAAATATGCGATAAGTTTAATCAACAATATTTTTTATTTTTATTTTACAGGAAATATTTATTATATTATTTAAACAATATCTAAATAAGAACAGGAAAAACTTAATGCTAAAAACAGTGATTTGTTCTACAGAAGGTGTGCCATTTGCAAAAACAGGCGGATTGGCAGATGTAGTCGGGGCTCTGCCCTTTTCGCTTAAAAAATTTGACATGGAAATCATTGTAATACTGCCCGGATATAACTTCACTTTTTCAAAAAATTATAATTTTGAAAAAATTGCTCAAAATATTGCAGTAATTATGAATAAGAATTATAAGGAATATTTTGATATCTTTAAAACCAATTATAATGGTATAGATTTTTATTTTGTAAAAAATGAAAAATTCTTTAATAGAGAATATTTATATGGCACTCCGGAGGGAGATTATGATGATAACAATATAAGATTCGGTTTTTTTTCCAAAGCCATACTAAAACTATTAAAAATTATAAAATATAAAGCTGATATTATTCATCTGCATGATTATCATGTTGCAATGATATCTGTTTTAATAAATGAAATTAAAACAAAAAAAACAGACAGTTTTTTTGATAATTCTCATACAATTTTCACAATACATAATCTTGCCTATCAGGGAATTTATGATAAAAAAACACTTGACTTACTGGAAATTGACAAAAAATACTTCAACATCGAAGGTCTTGAATTTTATGGGAAAATCAATTATATGAAAGGTGGAATTGTTTATTCTGAAAAAATAACAACTGTAAGTCCTACATATTCCAAAGAGATTCTGACATCAGAGTTTGGCTATGGCCTCGACGGAATACTTAGAACAAGGCAAAAAGATCTTTCCGGTATAATTAATGGAATTGATTATAACATCTGGAATCCTGAGATGGATAAATTAATCAGAAATAATTATAATTCCAATAACTTTTCAGGGAAGCAAAAATGCAAAAAATTTCTGGTAAAGGATCTTTTTAACGCAAATGATATCACAAAACCTGTTTTTGGAATGGTTTCAAGATTATCCAATCAAAAAGGAATCGATCTTTTAATCAAGGCATTTGATTCTTTAATGCTTGAAGATCTTTATATTATAATTTTAGGCACAGGTGATGAAAAATATTTAACAGTACTTAAAGAATTAAATAAAAAATATTCGAAACAATTTTATCTTGATACAGGTTTTTCTGAAAAACTTGCCAGGGAAATTTATTCGGGAGCCGATATTTTCCTTATGCCTTCTTATTATGAACCCTGCGGACTTGGTCAGCTCATCAGTTTAAAATATGGAACAATACCTGTTGTCAGAGATACAGGAGGACTTAAGGATACGATTATTAATATTGATTCAGAGGCTGATATTAAAAATGGCGGGCAGGGTTTTAAATTTTCAAACTATGAATTTAAGGAATTGATCAAGGCTGTTAACAGAGCTCTTGGTTTCTATTATAATAAGAAGCTATGGGAAAAAATAATGAAGAATGGCATGATATGTAATTATTCATGGGACTCTTCAGCAAAAAAATACAGAGAACTTTTTGTAAGTTTGATTTAATATTTAAAACTTAATTAAGATTATAAAAACATAAATTATTTTAAAAATGACAGAAGAGGAAATTATTAAAAAACATGAAGATATTCTGAGAAGATACAATATCTTAAATATTATATCTAAAATTGTAGCATCAACCAACGAGCTTGATAAAATATTAAGAATTATGTTAAAAGGGGTCACTTTTGGGGATGGTTTTGGATTTAACAGAGCATTTTTATTTTTAGCAGATAAAAAATTACATAATCTTAAAGGAAAGCTGGCTATTGGTACTGAAACAGCTCAGGAAGCCTGGAAAATATGGGCAGAGATACAGCAAAAAAATTATTCTCTGGAAGAATTTATTACAACAGATAAACTGATAGGTGAGGAAGACTCAATTTTAAATAAAAAGTTAAAAAATTTAATAATACCGGTCAGACATGGAAAAATTATTGAAAAATGTCTCATTGATGGAAATCCTGTAAATGTTAATTTATCATCGGATTATTCTTCTCTGGATATTAATAATTTTTCTGATGTTTCTTTTATAGAAAATGAGCTTCTTGAACTTATTAATTATCCAAAATTCTGCTTAATTCCTCTTATCAGCAGAACAAAAAAAGTAGGAATATTAATTGTTGACAATAAATATAACAGCAGGGAAATAACACAGGAGGATATTACTTTTTTAATGATGCTTGGTCAGTTTGCAGCTTCCTCAATAAGAAATACAATTATTTATACAGAGCTAAAACAAAGCCTGAATAATCTTGGCAAGGTAAATTATCGAATAAAATTACTTAAGGAATATAATGAAAATATAATCGAGAGTGTCCCCTTAAGCATGTTTGTTGTCAATAATGATTTTATTATTACTGCCTGCAATAAAAATTTTTCAGATATTATGAATTTATCTAAAAAGAATCTTATTGGAAAAAATATAAGAAATATGAATATAAAGGTAAATGATTTTAATCTTGTTGAAGAAATAGAAAATGTAATGACTGAAAAAAAATTTGAAGGTTTTTACAAGGTGAAGATGGGTATGAATAATGTTATAAGCGAATCTATCTTTGACCTTCTTCTTGTAGTATTAAAGGATTCAAAAAACAATATAGATGGTGTAATAGGTATTATTGAAGATGTCACAAAAACTGCAAATCTTGAAAAATTCCTGCAGGAAACAAATAGATTTTCAGAACTTGGAAAAATTTCTGCAACAGTTGCTCATGAAATTCGTAATCCTCTGATCTCAATTGGAGGTTATGCAAACAGAATAAAAAGAAAATATGAGGAAGAAAAAGAATTTAATATTGATGATGTTGATGTAATTTTAAATGAAATTAAAAGACTGGAAAGTATTTTAAATGATATTCTGGATTATGCTTCCGATAAAAAAGTTGAGTTTAAGATCATAAATTTATGCTCAGTTTTAAAGGAATGTCTTGAGCTTGCTGAAGCGTCTGCGGAACAAAATAATATTAATATTGATTTATCGTCAGTAAAAGATTTCTTAAATAATAATAATTTAAATCTTAATGGTTCCTATGATAATTTAAAACAAGCTTTTATTAATTTATTAAACAATGCCATTGAAGCAAGTACTGCTAAGCAAACTGTTCGTATTGATTCAAAAATTATAAGGGAATTCGAACAGGACTGGATTGAGATAAAGATTAATAATCAGGCTGCGATTCAGAATAAAAATGATCTTTATAATATTTTTCTTCCTTTTTACACAACGAAAACTCATGGAACAGGGCTTGGACTTACCATAACAAAAAAAATTATCGAAGAACATTCCGGTAAAATAAATGTTGAAAGTAATCTCGAAAATGGTACGACCTTCATTATTAAATTGCCGTTAATACAAATAAATGATAATGCTTTAATTCATTAAATTTGATATTAATTCTTTTAATTATAGAATATATTATTAAATTAGCTTTGATTATTAATTTTTGGAGGTTTTAATTTATGAAGAAAGTACTTGTAGTTGAAGATGAAACAACAATAAGAAATTTATATAAGGAAGAACTTATAGATGAAGGTTATGAAGTTATAACTGCTGCAGATGGAGTTGAAGGTTATGAATTATTTAAAAAAGAACAGCCGGATTTAATTACCATTGATTTAAAAATGCCGAATATGAATGGAATTGAACTTCTTGATAAAATAAGGAGGGAAGATAAAATTATTCCCATAATAATTTATTCAGCATATGGTGAGTTTACGCAAAATTTTTCTACATGGGCTGCTGATGAATATCTGGTAAAATCATCTGATTTAAGTGAATTTAAAGCCAAAGTGAAAGAGCTTATTTTTGGAAAACAACATTAATAATTAAATAACTGCAGGAAAATTTTATGCCTGAATTTAGAAGAGATATAATACTTGATGAGTGGGTCATAATTGCTACAGAAAGAGCAAAAAGACCCGAGATGTTTATAGAAGAAAAGGTAAAAATTGAAAAACCCTCGGGAATGATTTGCCCTTTTGATAAAGGCAATGAAAGTATGACTCCACCGGAAATATTAAGAATGGATAAAAATGGGGCAATTATCAATTACACCAATCCTGACTGGCAGATAAGAGTTGTACCAAACAAGTTTCCTGCCTTAAAGCCTTTTGCTGCTCCGGGCTCAGTACTGCATGGAATATACAACGTTATGGATGGATTTGGTTTGCATGAGGTCATTATTAATTCATCAGAGCATATTTTAAATTTAAGCCAGTTAAGTGAGTACCAGTTAAGTCTTATTGCAGATGTATATATCAGACGGCTTAAGGAAATAAAAAAAGATTCAAGAATTGAAAGTGTAATTATAATGTTAAACCAGGGCAGGGATGCCGGAGCTTCAATTGAACATTCTCATTCACAAATTTTTGCACTGCCTTTCAACTCTCCCGTCCTTGAAAAAGAACTTCGCGGAACTTTAAAATATTACAGGAAATATAAAAGATGCGCAGTTTGTGATATTTTATCCTTTGAATTAAAGGAAAATTTAAGGATAATATTTGAAAATCAATATTTTGTCATAATGCAGCCATTTGCTTCAAGAAATCCATTTGAAACATGGATTATACCAAAAAGTCATCATCCTAATTTTGAAAACATCAAAGAAGATATCATTCCTGCTTTTGCCCAGTGCTTAAAAATTATAGTTGATTTCTTTTATAACGACCTGGGCAATCCGTCATTTAACTATTACATTCATACCGGTCCCTTACATACAAAAACAGATCATCATTATCACTGGCATTTCGAACTTGTTCCAAAACTTTCAATAAAAGCAGGATTTGAAATAGCAACAGGAATAGATATATGTGTTGCGACACCTGAAGATACAGCAAAATTCATGAAGGAAAAAATCACAAAAATTCATTAAAATTTTTTAATTCTTTAAC
>JAMDDL010000088.1 GCA_023488645.1 Actinomycetota bacterium
TAATGATTGATTATTATAATTTACTGACAAGGCTTTCCGGAGAAGAAATTTCAAAAATAACGCAAAATATGAAAAACGGTAGTTTAAATCCTGCAATTGCAAAACGCAAACTTGCTCACATAATAGTTGAAAATTTATATGACAAATGCTCTGCAGATGCTGCAGAAAATAATTTTAATAAAATTTTTAAGGAAAAATCTATACCAGATGAAGTAAAAGAATATGTAATAAATAAAAAAGATTATCCGTCAGGGAAAATTAAAATAGTAAAGTTATTGACAGAAACAGGTCTTTGCTCTTCAAATAATGAATCAAAGAGGTTGATTGAGCAGGGCGGCTTAAAAATTAATAATATCAGGATTTCAGATATTAATATTGAATTGTTGCTTGATGAATTAAACTTAAAAATAATTCAAAAAGGAAGAAGATTTTTTTTAAAAATAATCATAAAAATATAAATTGCTTAAGTTGGATTAAAGTAAATAAAAACAATTTATAATTTACCAATCTTAAAATAATGCATGAATTTTCCATAACCAGTTCCATTGTTGAAATTTTAAAAAATGAAGTAATGGAAAGGAAGGTAAGAAAAATATCAAAAGTTAATTTTCTTTTAAATTCTTACGGGGGAGTGGAACCGCAGTCAATAAAATTTTACTTTGAATTACTTACAAAAAATGACAGTATTTTAAAAAATGCAAAATTAATATTTAAAAAGGACAAAATAAAATTTAAGTGTAAAAATTGCGGAGAATCTTTTGAAAATCTTAAAATTGTTTCCAGATGCAAAAAATGCAAAAAGCCTGGTTTATCAATATTAATGCCTGAGGATATAAGAATAAAATCAATTGAAATAATTGAAATTTAATAAATTTCATGTATACGGTTGCTGTAATAAAATCTTTTATAAATTTTATAAAAATGCTGATTAATTTAAAAAATTGCAAAATTGCAATTTCTTGACTAAAATCAATCTTAAAGTTAAAATTAGTATTAATATTTTTTTAAAATTATTATCTGAATTTTTATTTTTGTACTGATTTTTAGCTATGAAAAAGTAGTGGAACTTGATTGAATATAAATATTCATAGCTGGGGATTTTTAAATATTAAATTATTTGTGAAGATTATTAAATTGTTTTTTGTAAATTTTTATTAATTTTAATTATGCTTATTAATATAAAATTAAAAAATAAAAAGATTTTAATAATTAAGTCAAGCTGACTGTTTAGCTTTGTTTTCACATAAAATTTAATATCCTGCATTTAAATTAGTACAAATTCAGAATTCGGGTAATTTTACCCGAATTTTTTATTGGAGGAACGATATAGATGATTGAAGTATTAAGAATTATAGGAATTGGTGCAGCTATACTTATAGTAGGTTTTTTTGGCGGGATGTACTACAGAAAACTGATTGTAGATGCCAGAGTAAATTCTGCTGAACAAAATGCAAAAAGAATAATAGAGGATGCTAAAAAGGAAGCACAAACTCTTAAAAAGGAAGCAATTGCAGAGGGTAAGGAGGAAATTGCAAATCTGAAGTTGAGAAGTGATGAAGACATTAAGAGACAAAGATTTGAACTGCAAAAACTTGAAAACAGGCTTCTTGGAAAAGAAGAATCACTGGAAAAAAAGACATCTTTTATTGAAAAGAAGGAACAGATCGTAAATCAGAAGGAAAAGGAAATTGACGGAATAAAAAATTCCTTAAATGAGGTACTTAAAAAAGAAATTTTAAGGCTGGAGGCAATTGCTGAATTAACAAGGGAGGAAGCAAAAGCTATTTTAGTAAAGAAAATGGAAGAAGATGCAAGGCATGATGCAGCAAAGGAGATTAAAAAAATAGAGGTTCAAACCAGAGAAGAAGCTGATAAAATAGCAAAAAAAATTATTGCGCAAGCCATACAAAGATGTGCTATTGATCATGTTACTGAGACAACCGTATCTGTAGTAAATCTGCCTAATGATGAAATGAAGGGCAGGATAATCGGACGTGAAGGAAGAAACATACGGGTTTTCGAAAATTTAACAGGAATTAATATTATAGTTGATGATACTCCTGAAGCTGTAATATTATCTTCATTTGATCCTGTAAGACGGGAAATAGCAAGGGTTACGCTGGAAAACCTGATTATTGACGGCAGAATACATCCTGCAAGAATTGAAGAAATGTATGAAAAAGCAAGCAAACTTATTAATAATGAAATTAAAGTTGAAGGTGAGACTGCTGTTTTTGATACAGGCATTGGGGAAATTAATTCAGGACTGATAAAGGTACTTGGAAGATTAAAATACAGAACAAGCTATGGCCAGAATGTTTTAATGCATTCTAAAGAAGTTGCTTTTGTCGCAGGTATAATTGCTTCAGAACTTGGCACAAATATTAAAAAAGCCAAGAGAGCAGGACTGCTGCATGATATTGGAAAAGCATTAACCCATGACATTGAAGGATCCCATGCTTTAATTGGAGCAGAGCTTGCAAAAAGACTTCATGAAGATGAAGATATCTGTCATTCAATCGAAGCACATCATAATGAAATTGAGACTGAAACATTACTTGATGTAATAGTTCAAGTTGCGGATGCTGTTTCAGGAGCAAGACCTGGGGCAAGAAGAGAAACAATTGAAAGCTACATCAAGAGACTTGAAAGCCTGGAAAAAATAGCTTCCGAATTTAGCGGGATTGAGAAATCCTATGCAATACAGGCAGGAAGGGAAATCAGAGTTATAGTTAAACCTGAAGAAGTAAATGATGAAATGTCAGCAGTAATTGCAAGGGATATTGCAAAAAAAATTGAAGGTGAAATGGAATATCCAGGTCAAATAAAAGTAACTGTTATAAGAGAAAGCCGTGCAATAGATTA
The DNA here is from genome assembly GCA_023488645.1 of Actinomycetota bacterium. Lineage (GTDB taxonomy): Bacteria > Actinomycetota > Humimicrobiia > Humimicrobiales > Humimicrobiaceae > JAMDDL01. Next base: position 2,866 of record JAMDDL010000088.1, read on the forward strand.
TGCAAAATGATTCAGATATTAAAAAATTTTTATCTGAATTAGGACTTGATAATGTACTGAATATTGAACAGGATCTTGGAAATGGCTATGTAAAACTTAGAATTTCAGAAGCCGATAGAAGACAGGCTCTGCAGGATATAAAATCTGTGGAGGATATCATTGTTGAACTATTAAGAAACAGCCGTGATGCCAAAGCAAAAAATATATTTATTGCAACAAAAAAGATAGAAGATAAACAAAGATATATTTATTTTATTGATGACGGATATGGTATTCCTCCAAAATTTCATAATCTGATTTTTGAAGCAAGGGTTACTTCAAAACTTGAAAATGGTGCCAAAGATGCTTATGGATTTCATGGAAGAGGAATGGCTCTTTTTTCAATTAAATTAAATGCAGATGATATAAAAATAACGTTTTCTGAAGAGGAACTTGGAACAGCTTTTTTTATAAAAATTGATTTAAATAAAGTCTCCGAAAAAAAGGATCAGTCAATACTACCTCAAGTTATAAAGTCAAACGGAAATATTAATTTAATTGGCGGAGTAAATAATATTGCAAAGATACTGATGGAGTTTTCAATTCAAAATCCGGATGTAAATATTTTTTTTGGAACACCATCACAAATAATATTATCAATGCGAAAAGAGGCAAAAAATTCAGGTATTTTTGATAAACTGCCTAAATTTAATAATTGGGAAAGTTTTACGGATTATTTAAATACGGATAAAAAGATTAAGATAAATCTTTTTCCCTGCCTGACAGAAAATTATTTAATTTTAAACCAGATTGTTAAGAAATTTTTTAATATGGAGATATCAGAAAGAACAATCCAGAGAATAATTTATGAAGAGTTTAAACCGGTTGAACCTGTAAATATCTGTAGTCTTGTACATTTGCATTTATTAGAAGATAAAGTTAAAGATACTGATTTGAAAAACATGTATAAGACACAAGAAGATTTTGCAGAAAATAAAAAAAGTGAGAATATAAATGATAAAAATTTTAAAAACAATCAGAATAAAAATATAATTTTATATGATGAACAGAAACTTGCACTAAGATTTAAAGATGCTGAGATTAGCGATATAATAAATGACATAAATGAAAAAATAAAAAAAACAGGAAGTAAATATCTTGTAGAACCTGACGGCAATATAAGTTTTAAAAAAGATAATAACACTATTATAATAAACATAGAACTTAAAGAAGTATAAAGATAATTAAAATGAAAGTATTAAAAGTTTCATCTACAACGAGACCTAATTCCATTGCTGGTGCAATAGCAGGAATAATCCGCGAAGAGGGTAAGGTTCAAATTCAAACAATCGGTGCAGCTGCTTTAAATCAGACAGTTAAGGGAATTGCAATTGCCAGAGGATATATAGCTCCAACAGGACAGGAAATATTTTGTATTCCTTTTTTTAAAGATATAGAAGTAAATGGTGAAGTAAAAACTGCTATTGTTCTTATTGTGGAAACAAGACCTGCTCAATGAAAAAATATTTTATTGAAACTTTTGGCTGTCAGATGAATGAATTTGATTCAGAAAGAATTTCCTGGCTTCTTGAAAAGGAAAATTATCTTTCTGTGCAAAAACCTGAAGAAGCTGATGTTATCATTATAAATACCTGTGCAGTCAGAGAAAAAGCAAAAAATAAACTGTATGGCCATATAGGCAATTTAAGGACTCTTAAAACTTCAAATCCGGATTTAATGATTTGTATTGGAGGCTGCAGTGCTCAAAATCTTAAAGAGAAGATATTAAAAGATTTTCCTTACGTTGATATTATTTTTGGCACGCATAACATTTCACAGCTTCCTGAACTGATATTAAAGAGAAAATCTATAAAGAAAAGCATATGTGAAGTTAAGGAAAATGGCTTTGATTATGTCCCGGGTAATTTTAAAAATACTTTTCCTTTTAAGGCTTATGTTCCTGTTTCACATGGATGCAACAATTTCTGCACTTATTGCATTGTACCATATGTAAGAGGAAGAGAAATTTCAATAAAACCTGCAGAAATAATCGAAGATATTAAAAGACTGGCAGATAATGGAGTTGTTGAAATCATGCTTTTGGGTCAGAATGTCAATTCTTACGGAAAGGATTTTGAGAAACCTTACTCATTTTCAGAATTATTAGCTGAAGTAGCAAAAATCAAGGAAATAAGGAGAATACGTTTTATGACAAGCCATCCAAAAGATTTATCACAGAATTTAATTGATGTTATAGCACAAAATTTTAACATTATGAATCATATTCATCTTCCTCTCCAGTCAGGATCAAATAAAATATTGAAATTAATGAACAGAAATTATACGAAAGAGAAATATCTGGAAATCATTGATAATATAAAATCAAAAATTAGTGACTGCTCTATAACAACAGACATTATTACAGGTTTTCCCGGTGAAGAAAGAAATGATTTTGAGCACACACTGGATGTGGTAAACAAAGTTAGATTTAACAGAGCATTTACTTTTATTTATTCAAAAAGAGATGGAACTGCAGCATGCAATATGGAAGATAATATTTCAATAAAAGAAAAGAAAGAATGGTTTAAGGAACTGCTTGTAATTCAAAATAAGATTTCTCTTGAGGAAAATATGAAACTTGTTGACAGAAACTATGAGGTTTTAGTTGAAGGTGAAGGAAGCAAAGGACTTCTTGAGGGACGGCTTGAAAACAATTGTGTAGTAAATTTTGAAGGAAATAAAAATCTTATTGGAAAGTTTGTTAATATAAATATAGCATCTGCAAAATCCTTTTATTTAAAAGGTAAAATTATAAAAATAAACGATGACAAAAAGAATCATTTGTAATTTTTTGATAAGGAAAAAAGTAAAGCTGCAAGGATCGGCGGCGGAGTGTTTCGTCAACACGCAAGCTTTGCCCCAGCGAGTCAAAGTTTGCTCTGATTTCAGGCTTTGCTCTCCTCTCTAAGAGAGGAACCTTGCCCGCTCAGCCTTCATAAGGTTTCCTCAACATCCAGCCGCTTACATAATAATTTTTCCATATATAAAAAAGGCCTATGACAAAAAGTAATTTCATAAAAGATATTACAGTATATATTAACGAAAATAATACTGACATATCGCTGCTAAAAGAAAAACTGACATCAGAAAAATATTTAATTATTGTTTGCGGTCCTACAGGTGTGGGAAAAAGCAAGGCGGCTTTAATTCTTGCAAGAATTTTTAACACCGATTTAATTTCGGTTGATTCGATGCAGTCTTATATAGGCATGAATATTGGAACAGATAAACAGGATTTTACTGAATATGATATCAAGCAGTTTATGATAAACATTTGCAGCCCCAATCATTTTTTAACTTCGGTTGAGTATAGAGATATGGCAAGGAATATTATCGGGAAAGAGTTTTTTGATAAAGGAAGAATACCTGTATTGGCAGGCGGGTCAGGTCTGCATATCAGGGCAATTGTTGATGAACTTATGGAAGCTCCCGAAGGTGATTATGACTTAAGAAAAAAAATAAAAAGCGGCATCGAAAATGCAGGACTTCAATACTATTATAAAAAACTGCAAAGTATTGACTATGAATATGCAAAAAAGATAAAACCAACTGATGAAAGAAGAATTATAAGAGCAATTGAAGTTTTTGAACTCTCCGGAAAAAAATATTCAGAATTTCAAAACAAATGGCATGACAGGAAGGCAGTTTATAATTGCATCTTTATAGGCCTTTCAATGGATAGAAAAAAATTATATGAAAAACTGGAATCAAGAGTTGATGATATGATGGACAAAGGACTTGAAGATGAGGTAAGACAATTAGTTAAGAACGGTTATAAGGATTGTTTCAGTCTTCAACAAGCTATAGGTTATAAGGAATTAATTAAATATTTTGAAGGACAATATACTTTGGAAGAAGCAGTCAGTGAAATTAAAAAAAATACCAGACACCTGGTAAAAAAGCAGCTTACATGGTTTAAGGCAGACAGCAGAATCAATTGGATAACAGTAAATAATTATGATAGTATTTATAGCTTAATGATGGAAATATTAAATATTATCAGACAGCAGGTAACAGAAATTTGAGAACAATTAAATTTTCAAAATTAAACGGGCAGGGAAATGATTTTGTACTGATTGATGCTTTAAAAGAAGATATAATTCTTTCAGGACAGGAAATTGCCCGAATTTGTGACAGACATTTTGGTGTTGGCGCAGATGGTGTTATTCTTGTTAGAAAATCATTAAAAGCAGATTTATTCATGGATTATTACAATAGTGATGGAAGTTCTGCAGAAATGTGCGGAAACGGCATCAGATGTATGGCTAAATTTGCATATGATAATCATTTAATAAACAGTGATTCGGTATTAATTGAAACAAGGGCCGGAATAAAAAATATAAATCTTAAAATTTTAAAAAATAATGAAATTGGAGAAATTCAGGTCGATATGGGAGCTCCTGTATTTGATTCTGCAAAAATACCTGTAGATTTAAATTTATTAAAGAATGAATTAAATAATTCCGTTAAAAAATCCGGCAAGCAGCTTTTTTCAAACAGTCTTACACAGACATTAAAATCAGATGCTTATAAAAATTTTGTATTTAACTATTTTCTTAAGATCAACAGAAAAAATTATAATATTAACTGTATTTCAATGGGTAATCCTCACTGTGTCATATTTTTAAGAAAAAATGATAATTTTGATGATATAAATATTTCAGATATAGGACCAAAAATAGAAAATCATCCTTTTTTTCCAAAAAAAACAAATGTTGAATTTATAAAAGTTGAGAATAAAGAGGAAATATCAATGATGGTCTGGGAAAGAGGATGCGGAGAAACACTTGCCTGCGGAACTGGAGCATGTGCTTCTGTAGTTGCAGCTATTGTGCTTGGAAAAGTAAAACCGGGCAGTATCAGGGTTAATCTAAAGGGTGGAGCTTTAAATATTATGTGGAATGGCAGTAAACTTGACAGTGTTTTTCTGAAAGGAACTGCAGAATTAAGCTTTAAAGGAGAATTATTTTTAAATTAATTTTAATGAAAGGATAAGCCACTGATGATTTTTGAAGAATCTGACAGATTAAAATCAATTCCTCCTTACCTTTTTGCTGAAATAGATATGATAATCAGGAAAAAAAGGGAACAGGGTTTTGATGTTATAAGCCTTGGAATTGGAGATCCTGATGTTAAGACTCCTGACCTTGTAGTAGAAGAACTTTGCAGACAGGCATGGGATAAAGAAAATCACAAATATCCTTCAAGTTACGGTCTGAAAGCTTTAAAGATTGCAGCATCTGATTTTTATAAAAAAAGATTTGACATTGATATTGATCCTGAAAATGAAGTCCTGCCCTTGTGGGGTTCAAAAGAGGGGATTGCAAATATAGCATATACATTTGTAAATCCCGGAGATACTGTTCTAATTCCTGATCCGTCTTATCCTGTTTATAGAATAGGGACGATATTTGCAGGCGGTACAACACATGTAATGCCCTTAACTGAAGAAAATAATTTCCTTATAGATTTTAATGAAATTGATAAAGATGTTGCAAAAAAATCAAAGCTTATGCATGTAAATTATCCCGGAAATCCGACAAGCGCGCCTTGTAATATGGAATTCTTTAACAAATTAACTGATTTTGCATCAGAATATAATATTCTTGTATGCCATGATAATGCTTACGGGGATATTTACTCAGAAGAAAAATACAAACCTGTAAGTTTTTTAAATGCAAAAAATTCAAAGGAAACAGGAATTGAGTTTTATTCCTTATCCAAATCATTTAATATGACCGGATGGAGAATCAGTTTTGCGGCAGGAAACAGCAATGTCTTAAAAAGTCTGGGCAAGTACAAATCCAATGTTGATTCCGGAGTTTTTAATGCAGTACAATATGCAGCTGCTGCTGCTCTTGAAAATTATGAAGAATTTATTAATGAAAATAACAGGATTTATAACAGAAGAAGACAGAATGTATGGGACATTCTTGATAAGCTGGGGTTGAAATATTACAAATCATTTAACACTGTTTATATATGGGTTAAAGTTCCTGAAGGTTATACTTCAGCATCCTTTGCAAAACTTCTGCTTGACAGAACGAATGTAGTAGTCACCCCAGGGAATGCTTATGGAAAACATGGTGAAGGATATTTCAGGATATCTCTTACAATTGAAGATGACAGACTTGAAGAAGCTCTTGACAGGATGAAGAATGTTTTTTGATAATACAAAAAAATCAATGGAAAGAGCATTACTGATTTTTATAAAATTTAAAAATTATAAGCTTAAAAGCAGAAATCTTCCGGCAGGAAAACAAACTTTTGAGCAAAATATTGAAGAATTAAAAAATCTTGCATCAAGCGCAGGAGCAGAAGTAATTTCAGAAATTATTCATATTCAGGAAAAACCTAATCCAAAATACTATATAAGTACCGGTAAACTGGAAGAAATTGAACAAAGCATTATTGATGACGATATAAACATATTGATTTTTGATGATGAATTAACTCCGGGACAACAGGTAAATCTTCAGGAAAAATTAAAAATCAAAGTTATAGACAGGACTGCATTAATACTTGACATATTTGCTCAAAGAGCCCAAAGCAGAGAAGGAAAACTTCAGGTAGAACTTGCCCAGCTTAATTATTTAATGCCAAGACTTAAAGGCAAGGGATTAATTTTATCAAGGCTTGGTGGAGGTATTGGTACAAGGGGACCTGGTGAAACCAAACTTGAAGTTGACAGAAGAAAAATCAGGGATAAAATAAATCTGCTTGAAAAGAAAATTTTACAGATTTCTGTTCAAAGAGAAGTCCAAAGGAAGTTAAGAGAGGAATCAGGAGCATTTAAGATCTCTCTTGTTGGCTATACCAACAGTGGAAAATCAACACTTTTAAATTCACTCACTGACGCAGATGTGCTTGAAAAAGATATGCTGTTTTCAACTCTTGATTCAACAACAAGAAAACTTAATCTTGATACTGGATACGAAGTATTAATCTCAGATACCGTTGGATTTATAGAAAAACTGCCTCATCAATTGGTGGCAGCATTTAAATCAACACTTGAGGAAGTTGTTAAAGCTGATTTGCTTTTAATGATTGTTGACTTAAGCAATCCTGATTATGAAAATCATATATTAAGTGTAAAAAAGGTTTTAAATGAAATCGGAGCAAAGAACAGCGATATTTTACTTGTTTTTAATAAGATTGATAAAATAGCCAGTGATTTACTGATAAGAAGTGTCAGACTTATTTACAGAAATGCCATATTTATATCTGCAAAAAAGAAGCTTGGTTTTAGCGAACTGCTTGATAAAATCAAAGAGATAGTATCTTCAGATTATATAAAAATTTTAATTAAAATTCCTTATAATGAAAGTAGTTTTGAATCTCAAATTTATAAAAACTGCAGTATAACACAAAAAAAATACCTGAAAAATTATATAAAAATTATTGCAAACTGCGACAGTAAAACTTTTATGAAGATCTCTTCTCTGGTTTTCGGCAGCAGCAGCAATATAAAAATTCAAAAGTATAAAAAATAATTATTAAAAATACAAACCAAATATTTTTATCAGGTTCTAAATAAATATTAAAAATATTTTCTTATTACTCCTATCACTTTACCAATAATTTTAACATCATTGATAATGATGGGCTTCATAAAATCATTTTCCGCAATAAGCTTTATAACCTTATCTGTCTTTAGGAATCTTTTGACAGTGGCTTCATCTTCAATTAAAGCAACTATTATTTCACCATTTCTTGCAGTGTCCTGTTTCCTTACAATTATAAAATCCCGGTCAAGTATGCCTGCATTAATCATGCTGTCACCTTTTACTATAAGCATAAATACATCTTTTGAATCCTTAACAAAATCTGAAGTAACAGGGAAGTATTCTTCTATATTTTCTTGAGCTAAAATGGGAGTTCCTGCAGCCACATTTCCAACTATAGGGATTAACACTACATTACCTAAATCACTTCTGTCAACATCATCCCGGGGTATATAAGATGTATTTAAAATTTCAATAGTACGGGAACTGCCTTTCCCTCTTTTAATATAACCTGATTGCTCAAGTTTTTTTAAATGTGAGTGAACTGTTGCAGAAGAGCTTAAATTTACAGCTTCAGCAATTTCCCTTACAGTTGGCGGATAACCCAGATTTTTAATAGTTTCAATAATAAATTTAAAAATCTGATGTTGTTTTTCACTTATGTGATTATTTAATCTTGTCATATCTATTTTTTAATTAAAGTATCAAATCCGGATCTTATTAATTCTGTGTATCCTATGAAAAGAACTGCCCGCTCTCCAAACAAGTCAGTTTATGTTTCTTCCTTAAGTATTGTTGTAATTATTCCAACTCTTCCTGCACCTAAACCTTTTGCATAAGCAAGTGCAGTTTGTTTTGCATTACGGAATAACCTACTAATAAACTATAATATATTAATTAAAATTTATAAAATTATTGATAATTTAAATATTAAGTAAAAATACTTATATCTTTAACTTTTTAATTAATTATACATTAAAAAATAAGAAAAGCAAACAAATGTTTGCCTTTCTTTATCAATTCAGACATTACAGCGAAAAAATCAAGTTCCCCAAAAAAATTGTTATGATTATGGAATAAAGATTGATGTGGTTTCAAAAAATCTTGCTGATTTGTTCTGCTTTTTAAAAATCAGAATATA
>JAMDDL010000007.1 GCA_023488645.1 Actinomycetota bacterium
TAGAATGTTTTTTTTGAAATAAAAACGGAATGTATTTCGTTCAAGTATTATTCTGAAACTGCGTTAATAGTGAACATTAAGGTTGTCTTTTCAATTATATCTTCAATTTCTTAAGGTATATTTCTAAAACATTTATTAAAAATATATATTATTAAATAAATTATGAATAATTCAAAAACTAATATTGATATTGATAAAACATTGGATTGCGAGACTGCACATCCAATTACACATGAAGTCAGGTTAAAAACTAAAGATATTTTGGATACTGATACATTAAATGAGACAGGCAAAAAAATTCTGCTTGTTTATCCTCAATATCCAAATTCTTTTTGGAGTTTTAAAAATATATTAAGACTAATTGGTAAAAGAGCTGCATATCCGCCATTCGGGTTGCTGACGGTTGCGGCTATGCTTCCAGCCAGATGGGAAAAGAAATTAGTTGATATGAATGTTGAGAAGCTTAAAGCTGAAGATATCAATTGGGCTGACATGGTTCTTATAAGCGCAATGATTATTCAGAAGGAATCAGTAAAGGAAGTTATTAAAAGGATTAAATGTTTAAATAAACCCATTGTTGCAGGAGGTCCTCTGTTCACTACCGGCTGGGAAGAATTTACTGATGACGTTGACCATCTTGTTTTAGGGGAGGCGGAGGAAAACTTTAATGAATTTTTAAATGATTTAAATTCGGGCAAAGCCAGAAGAATTTATGAGGTTAAGAATTTTCCTGATATCCACAAGGCTGTAGTTCCAAAGTGGGATTTAATTGATAAGAAATACTATAATTCCATGTGCCTTCAGATTTCCAGAGGCTGTCCGTTTAATTGTGAGTTTTGTGATATTGTCAGACTTAATGGTAGGATACCTAGAATTAAAACCAGAAAACAGATAATTGACGAGCTTGAAGCATTGTACCAGTGGGGCTGGCGCGGCGGAGTATTCTTTGTAGATGACAACTTTATAGGCAATAAAGTTAAACTTGAAAAAGAGATACTGCCTGCAATAATTGAATGGCAGAAAAAAAGACACCAGCCATTTCTGTTTAATACCCAGGTCTCTATTGATCTTGCAGATAAACCTGAATTAATCAGTATGATGGTTAAAGCAGGCGTCACTACTCTTTTTATAGGTATTGAGAGTCCTGATAAAAACAGTTTGGAGGAATGCAATAAGTTACAAAATAAAAACCGTGATCTGGTATCTTCGGTTAAAAAACTGCAGAATGCAGGTTTTGAAGTTCAGGGAGGTTTCATAGTAGGTTTTGACAATGACAAACCTTCTATTTTCCAGAGCCAGATAGATTTTATCCAGAAAAGTGGTATTGTAACTGCAATGGTAGGCTTGCTTAATGCTTTGCCCAAGACAAGACTTTATCAGCGACTTAAAGATGCCGGCAGGCTGGTTGAAGAGTCTTCAGGCAGTAATACTGTTTCGGAGCTTAACTTTAAACCAAAGATGGACAGGCATACTTTAGTTGAAGGTTATAAGAATATCATGAGGACTATTTATTCTCCAAAAGAATATTACCAGCGCGTAAAGACTTTTTTAAGGGAATTTAAGCCTCCTTTTAGAAAAGCTCCCAAGTTCGGCTTATATCACATGAAAGCTTTATTTTATTCACTCTGGCTTTCAGGCGTTAGATACGAAGGGCAGCGTTATTATTGGGCACTGCTATTGTGGAGCTTATTCAGGCGGCCAACAACTATACCTTACGTAATAGGATCTTCAATAACAGGAATACACTTTAACAAGCTTTACCTGCAGGGTAATAAATAAATTAAGGTTAATAAATGATTATTTAAGAAAATAAAAAGTGCATTTCCAGGCAAAATAATAATATATTATCAAACTTTAAAGAAAATCTTTCTTTTATATAAAAAATAAAGAAAGAGCCATTTTAAGGCAACCAGACAGATTAAAAAGAATATGTCCTTTGCAGGACCCAGATATCCTAAAAAACCATGTATAACTATATTGACTATGATTCCGAAATCAAAAAGGCCCTGAACAACATAAATGGTAATTGCATTCATTCCTATGACAATAAAAGGAAAAGCCCATTTCTTATATCCCTTATAATCAATCAGCCAGTAAAATAAAGCCAGTAAAAAAAGACTGCAGCCGGATGTAACTAAGACAAAGGAACTTGTCCATAAAATTTTATTTACAGGAAATGAAAAATTCCATAAAACTCCAAATGACACTGTAATAAATGCACTTATGAATATCCATTTTAATTTAAAAACTTGAGGTTTCTCCGATTTAAGAAATCTGCCGGTTAAGACTCCTGACAGAGTGGTTGCTAAAGACGGTAATGTACTTAACAATCCTTCATTATCTCCAAATTCATAATATAGCCGTCCTGGAATTAGCAGGCGATCTATATAACCTGCAAGATTTCCCTCCCTGGATAAATATTCTCCTGCAGCAACACCCGGGACTGGTACATACCTCATAACTAACCAGTATCCTATTAATATTACTCCTATGATTATTCCTATTGCTAAAAATTGGAATCTGGATGGGATATGTAAAGTAAGTAAGGCAGCCAGCATATAGCATATTGCAATCCTTTGCAAAACACCAGGCCATCTCATTGATGCAAAATTAAAATCAAGAAATCCGTTTATGCACAATCCAAGAAAAAATAAAATAATCGTCCTGCTAATTATTCTGATGTATGCATTTTTATAATTAATCCTGTTCTCCCTATGATACTTTGAAAGAGAAAAGGGGATGGCAAGACCGACGATAAAAAGAAATAAGGGGAAAATTAAATCATAAAAGGTGAACCCATTCCAGCCCGAATGCCGGAATTCTGCTGCCAGACGCAGCGCCCAGTTGGATTTACCAAGCATCAGAAGGGCAATTGCAAGTTCTGAACTTCCCATAATCCAGAACATATCAAAACCCCTTAAAGCATCAATTGAAAGAGTGCGTCCCTGAAGAGAATCTTTTTTTATATCAGTCATATTTCTTTTTATTTAAATAAATTATAATGTTTCAGTAAAACAGTAAAATTAATTATATTTTTACTGTTTTTGAATATGCATAATATTCTAATAAAATATTATTAAAATAAATATTAATTTTTTATGAAGGTATTATTAATAAGCGACTGCGTGGTTGAGCATATCTACAGTAGTTCAATTACTGACAGGATGAAAGATATTGATTTTATAATCTCATGCGGAGATTTACCGAATTATTATCTGGAATTTATTGTTACAATGCTTAACAAACCTCTTTTTTATGTAAAAGGTAATCACAGCATTGATAAAGTTTACAGTGAATCAGGTATAAAGGCAGACCTTCCTGAAGGATGCATAAACATTGATCAGAAAGTTATAGAATATAAAAATATAATAATTATGGGGCTGGAAGGTTCAATGAGATATAATGGTGGAGAATATCAATACTCAGATGCTCAAATGTCGTGGAAAATCAACAGGTTAAAATTCAAACTTTATTTAAACAGGATATTTAAAAAAAGGTACGTAGATATTCTTGTGACGCATGCACCACCTTATAAGATACATGATCAGGAGGACATTTGTCACAGAGGTTTTAAGGCATTTAATGAGTTTATAAAAAGATTTAAACCAAAATATCTGATACACGGGCATATTCACATTTATGGTATAAAAAATGACTGGATTACTGAAGCAGATGGTACAAAGATCATAAATGCTTATGGCTACAGAGTTATTGAACTGTAATTTCTGGCAACTTTATAAGCTTAATGTAATTAAATTATATTATTTAAAGCGATGTAAAGGTTAAAAACAGCAGAAAATCCAACAAAAATGGTAGAAGAATCAACAACAGATTACAATATCTCAAATCAGGCTTTTGAAAATGCAAGGTTTGTCTCATTACTGAAAAACCTTAAATATTTTCTTATCGGTAGAAATAATGAACTTCTTTCCTTTGAACAAATTAAAAAGGGATTTGGACTTTACAAGCAGAAATATCTCGGAATTCAAACTGTTCCAGTGGAAGATATTGTTGGCAGTTTTGACAGGTATATGGATTTTGACAAATATTTTCTGCCAAAAAAAAATCATCTTCAGCGCCGGTGGGCTCGCATTCATAACCTGATAGTAAGGGACGTTATACTGCCGCCTGTAAAACTTTATAAAGTCAGTAAAATATATTTTGTTGTTGACGGCAATCATAGAGTAAGTGTTTCAAAAAAAATGGGAATTAAATTTATTGATGCAGAAGTTGTGGAATTTCTTACAGATGCAACCATTACGCATGATATGGATCCAAAAGACATATTCATTCAGATTGAAAGAGAAAAGTTTTTAAATGTTACAGGGCTAAAACACAGCCGCCCTGATATTAAAATAAGAATTACTGCAGCGGGGCAGTATGATTTTTTACTGGGTCAGATTAATAAACTTATGGTTCAGTTAAATGAAAATAAAAAAGATAAAGAGAAGCTGATAACATTTCAGGAAGCATCTATTATCTGGTATGACAATATTTATCTGCCTGCAATTGAAATTATAAAAAGTTACGGGATACTTGAAAAATTTCCGGACAGAACAAAAACCGATCTTTACATATGGATAAATGAGCATAAACGTTTTTTAAGCTTGAAATACGGCAGGGAGGTTGTTATTAAATTTGCAGCCAGTGACTTTATATTAAGATATAAAAAAAATCTTTTCAGAAGAATTAAATTAAAACTTACAAATTTAAAATATAAAATAATTCATTCACGCTAAAAATATAAAAACCCCAAGTTATCTTTCACCTTAGCCTTAGTCTTATGACTTTAGGTTACTTAACATCTTGGGGTCCTCTCTTAGAACTTTTCTTAGGACTATTTTGAATTAACTTACTTTTTTCATTCTTTCGTCTGATAATTTCTACTAATTCTAAATGTTGCCTTCTGTTCTAAGAAACAACTATATAATATCAAATCTTACATTTTTGTCAATAGAATTTTGAATTTTTCTTGAATTTAAAAAATTTATACCGGAAATTAATATTTATTTTTTTGTCACGTAAGTTAATATTAAATATAATAAAAGATAATTGTAAAATGTATAAAAAAATATTTTAAGATTTTCGAGCAGCATATTGAATTGCTTTTGTATTTTCGGAATTGAATATGTTTAAACAAAATTTTCAGCAGTTTTACAAAAAAGTTATAATCTCAATTTTAATTTTAATTGCCATATATGTTATTGGTATTGCCGGCTATATTTTTATTGAAAAAATGACTTTGCTTGATGCGGTATTTATGACCACCATTACAATTACCACTGTGGGATATGGAGTTGTAAAAGAATTATCTAAAGCCGGCACCATATTTACCATTATATTAATTATTTTAGGAACAGGCACAGCAGCATATATTTTAATTAATCTGGCTGATTTTTTGCTAAGTGAATTTTTATTAGACAGATTTCAAATCAGGAGGGTTTCAAAAATGATATCCAAATTAAATAATCATTACATTATATGCGGTCTCGGAAGAGTGGGATATGAGATTGCCCTTGAGCTAAACAGGGATAAGGCAGATTTTGTAGTAATAGACAGCGCTGATGAACCGATAGCAATTTGTAAAGAAAATAACTGGCTGTATATACAGGGTGATGCTTCAAGCGACAGTAATTTAATTGAAGCAGGTGTGAAAAAAGCAAAAGTTCTGTTTGCAGCGCTTGATACCGAATCGGAAAATGTATATATTACCCTTTCATCAAAAGCATTAAATCCGAAAATATTAGTAGTGGCAAGGGCAACCAGATACGAAACTATTAATAAACTGGAAAGAGCTGGAGCCGATAGAGTGGTATCGCCTCAAATTATTGGAGGCAGAAGGATGGTTGCTTTAGCCAAGCAACCTGCAATTGTAGATTTTCTGGATTCCATACTCAGCACTGAAGAAATAGAATTAAGTCTTGCTGAAATTGAAGTTAAACCAGAATGCAGGATTGACGGGATGACTATTAAGGAAGCAAGCGAAAAATATCAGTTTGAGGCTTTAATAATTTCAATTATAGAATCAGGCCAGAAAGTAATGATTAATAAAGCCAGCCCCAATACTATAATAAAAGGTGGTCATAAACTTATAGTAGTGGGTACAGTAGAACAAATACAAAAATTATCTGACCTTGCAGTTTGATTATGCTGTTGACAACTGATAATAATTTATTCTGTATCTTTAGTCTCCAGGACCAGTTTCCACATCTGTTGCGCTATTCTCCAGTGAAAAGCAAACAATGGGATTGCTATAATTACCAGAAGCACTCCTCTAAGCAAATTTTTAAATGCCATATCTTTTTCATTCTGAATAGAGGCATTAATTTCTTCTGCAACTAATTTGTCTATTTGTTCGGCAGACAGATTTTTATATTGCTCCTGCGAATACATACTTGCTACACTTGGTTTTGTGAGATATGTTGTAGGTTTCACATAATTGATAATACCATCATATACCTGAACAAGACCAACTATGAAAATAATTATAGCTGTAAGGCAAATGATATAAAAATAAATCTCTCTGAAATAAACTCTTCTGGCCATCAACAAACCTCCTCCCATAATAATAAAGACACTGGGAAAATTATATCGCTACCTGAAGAAAAAATAAATTTTTTTAAGTTTTTCTTATCTTTGCCCATTCATCTTTTAACGTTACAGTTCTGTTAAATACTAATTTTTCATTTGTAGTACCGCTGTCGACGCAGAAATATCCCAACCTTTCAAACTGATACATGTTTCCAGGTTTTGCCCTCATAAGAGATGGTTCAAGCTTACAGTTTTTAACTATCTGCAGCGAATTCTCATTAAAATTTTCTTTAAAATCATCACCGTCTTCAACCCTGGCAGGATTTTCTTTTGTAAAAAGTTTATCATAGAGCCTGACTTCTGCCGGTATTGAATGTCTGTCAGAAACCCAGTGAAGGGTTGCTTTTACTTTTCTTCCGTCAGGTGCATCTCCTCCCTTTGTTAAAGGATCATATATACAGTGAAGTTCCAGGATGCTTCCATCTTTGTTTTTTACTGCATCTACACATTTTATAAAATAAGCATATCTTAATCGAACTTCTCTACCAGGAGACAGTCTGTAAAACTTATCCGGCGGATTTTCCATAAAGTCTTCCTGTTCTATGTACAGGATTTTTGAAAACGGTATTTTTCTTGTGCCTGCAGAGGGATCTTCAGGGTTATTTATTGCAGTAAGTTCTTCTTCCTGATCATCAGGATAGTTATCAATTACAACTCTTAATGGATTTAATACCCCCATAACCCTGGCAGCTTTTTTATTAAGCTCCTCTCTTATGATATGTTCCAGAAAAGCTATATCTACCGTACTGTCTGCCTTTGACACTCCTATCTGCTGACAGAAATTACGGATTGCCTGTGGGCTGTAACCTCTTCGCTTCATACCTGAAATAGTAGGCATTCGCGGGTCATCCCAGCCGTTTACATATTTTTTCTCTACAAGTTCAAGCAGCATTCTTTTACTCATAACGGTGTATGTAAGGTTAAGCCTTGCAAACTCTATTTGCCTCGGATGATATATTTCCAGTTGATCAAGAAACCAGTCATAAAGTGGGCGGTGATCCTCGAATTCCAAAGTGCAAATTGAATGCGTAATATTTTCAATAGAATCTGATTGACCATGTGTCCAGTCATATGTTGGATAAATGCACCAGTTGTTTCCCGTGCGATGATGAATTTTATGCAGTATTCGATACATTACCGGATCGCGCATATTAAGATTGGGGGAGGACATATCTATTTTAGCTCGAAGTACTTTTGAGCCGTCCGGGTATTTACCGTCACGCATTTCCTTAAATAGCGTGAGGTTCTCCTTTATGGAGCGATTTCTGTAAGGACTTTCCCTTCCCGGTGCAGTGAGTGTTCCTCTGTATTGCCGTATCTCTTCGGTACTTAAATCGCAAACATATGCCTTGCCCTTTTTTATAAGCAGGACTGCAAATTCATAAAGTTTTTCAAAATAATCGGAAGCATAATACTCATTCTGTCCCCAGTCAAATCCAAGCCATTTTATATCCTTCTTTATAGACTGCACATATTCGGATTCTTCCTTTGTCGGGTTTGTATCATCAAATCTTAAATTACATATACCGCTGAACTCTTCAGCCAATCCAAAATTTAAACATATGGATTTTGCATGTCCTATATGAAGATATCCGTTGGGTTCGGGAGGAAATCTTGTGTGAATTCTTCCATTGTTTTTTTTGTTTTGCAGGTCCTGTCTGATTATTTCTCTTATAAAGTCTGTCTTCTCTTTAATATCATTCATGGATTTTCTTCTTTAAAATTTAAATACAAATGGAAAATAAAACATCATTTTAGATAATTAAACAACTATTGTCAAAAACACCTGAAAAATCCTGCCCGAAATTTTGATAATTTTATTTATGTTTCAAAAAAAACTGTATTTTATTTATAATATTTAAAAAGCTAATTTTTCAAAATGTGCAAAAACCAAAAGGAGATATTGATGAAAACGGTACTTTGCTACGGAGATTCAAATACACATGGAACCCTGCCTATTGATTTTGATATTCTGGATACATCTTTTATACCCGCTTTTTACCGGCTCCCAAAGGAAAAAAGATGGACAGGTATTCTGCAAAAGGAGCTTGGAAGTGAATATGAAGTGATAGAGGAAGGATTAAATGGAAGAACAACCGTATGGGATGATCCTATTGAGGGAAGTTATAGAAATGGTTTGAAATATCTGCAGCCATGCCTTGAATCCCATGCCCCGATAGACCTGGTTATACTTATGCTTGGAACAAACGACTTAAAGACAAAATTCTCTGTAAATGCTTTCGATATTGCCCAGAGCATTGGTGTTCTGGCATACACAATACAGAAAAGCGGATCAGGACCAAAGGGAACTTCACCAGAAGTATTGATTATGTGCCCGCCTCCTCTTGGAAAATTATCTTATTTAGCTGATTTGTTTGATGATGGAATTGAGAAATCAAAAGATCTTGCCCTGAATTATAAGAAGGTTGCAAGGCTGCATGGCTGTAGTTTCATGGATGTTGGAGAAATCATTAAGCCAAGCAATATAGACGGGGTTCATTATAATGAAGAAGACATATTAAAACTTGGTAAGGAAGTTGCAAAAATGGTTAAAAAAATCCTTGGCTGAACAACAGGTTATAACCTTTTTGCCATTCCTCTTGCTGCCGGGGTTTTATTCCCAGTAGGCATACTTCTTAGCCCTGCTGTTGGCGCTGCCTTAATGTCATTAAGTACAATAATTGTTGCCATAAATGCAAGATTTTTAAGAGTAAAAAAATAAAATAAAAGCGATTGTGGCGGGACAAGATATAAGGAGCACAAAGATTTGGTTGATATAAAAAAGCTTAAGGAATTGTTAAAAGATGAGCCTTCATACAGGCTAAGACAGGCAGAAAAAGCAATTTATAAGGACTTTGTTTCAGATTGGAGCATAGTAACCACCTTGCCTTTAAGATTAAGAGATAAACTTCAGGATGAATTAACGCTTGGAATTCCCGGTAAGTTCTTCCCCTCCGGTAAAGAAGATGCAGTAAAAGCTCTGATTACTTTGGACGACGGTTTTTCTGTTGAAACTGTGCTTATGAGATATAAGGATAATAGAAATACAGTTTGTGTTTCTTCACAAATAGGGTGCCAGCTCAATTGTCTTTTTTGCAGAACAGGAAAACTTGGTTTTAAAAGAAACTTAACTTCAGAGGAAATTATAGATCAGGTTTTATTTTTCTCCAGATATTTAAAAGGAAGGGATAATTTTATTACCAATATAGTATTCATGGGTATGGGTGAACCTTTTTTAAATTATGAAAATGTAATCGGAGCAATAAGAATTCTAAATGATAAGAATAAATTTAATATTGGAGCGCGCCGGATCTCAATTTCAACTTCAGGAATACCTGATAAAATTAAGATGCTGGCTAAAGAGGAATTACAGATAAATTTAGCTGTATCTTTAAATGCTCCTGATGATGAAATTCGTTCAAGGTTGATGTCTGTAAATAAAATATATCCCATAAAAGGAGTTTTAGATTCAGTTAAATTTTATACGGAAAAAACCAGGAGAAGGGTCATGTTTGAGTATCTGATGATAAATAATTTAAATGACTGCACGTCTCATGCAAAAGAACTTTCAAAATTAATTAAAGGTATGTTATGTTTTGTTAATTTGATTCCATACAACAGGGATCCGGATTGCAAAAATAATGATTTAAAACCTTCAACAAAAGAAAGGATTTCTGAATTTAAGGAAATTCTCAGAACCAGCGGAATTACAGTTACGGAGCGTTTCAGATTCGGAAGAGATGTCAGAGCCGCATGCGGTCAACTTGCTTATGAAAAAAAGCTTTGAGGTTTGATATAATTAAAAAATGGAACACAGTCATCAGCCAAAAGAAAGAAAAATAAATACAAATAATAAAAATATTTCAGAAAAATATTATCATAAACATCGGATAGATTTATCTGAATCTGCGAAAAAATATAGAGCAGAATACCCCGGAGAACATTCTCATACACATGTCTTCAGATCTTTTGAACGTAAAAGGCTTCTCACAGCAATCATTCTTACAGGTACAATGATGATAGCAGAGTTAACCGGAGGTTTCATCACAGGAAGTCTAGCACTTCTTAGCGATGCAGGCCACATGTTTACACATGCATTTGCACTTCTCATCAGTTTTTTGGCAATTCTTTACGCTGCAAGACCTGCAACAAAGGAAAGAAGTTTTGGATTTTACAGGGTGGAAATAATTGCTGCTTTATTTAACGGCATAACTCTTCTGGCAATTACTGTCTTTATCGTATGGGAAGCATACAAGCGGATCATAAACCCTCAACCTGTTTCAGGAAAAGGGATGTTTATTATAGCAGTGATTGGACTTATTGTTAACATAATTACAGCATTGATATTATGGAAAGCAAGCAGGGAAAGCCTTAATGTCAGAAGTGCCTTTACACATATGATTGGAGATGCAGGCTCTTCGGTCGGCGTTGTAATCGGAGCAATAATAATCTATTTTACAGACCTTTATATAGTTGATTCCATATTTTCAATAATAATTGCAATTCTCATATTAATCTGGTCAATCTCCCTGATAAGGGATTCGGTCAGAATACTGATGGAGTCAACTCCGAAAGATATTAATATGAATTTGCTTAAAAAAAGTTTGATTGAAAATATGAGTGAAATAAGGGATGTTCATGATTTGCATGTTTGGGAAATAACTACAGGTATGTATTGTATGACTGCCCATATAATCATTAAAGATATGAATGTAAGCAGGACAGAAAAACTCCTGCATGATATAAATGTTTTTCTGGAAGATTCATATAATATCCAGCACCCGATAATACAGTTTGAAACAGGAAATGGTTTTAGCCATGATTATGAAGATTAATTTTCA
>JAMDDL010000047.1 GCA_023488645.1 Actinomycetota bacterium
TGAAAAGCAAATTGAAATATCCTTTAATGAAAAAATGAGCAAGGAAGATATGCTGATTGTGTGGCTTGAAAAACTATTATTTTTATATGAGGTAAATGGCTTGATTTTTTCAGATTTTACTATTACTCATTTTTCAAATGAGACTGAAAAATCAAACAGTAAAATTAAAGCAATTGCCAGGGGTGAAAAAATTAATTTTAAAAAACATGAGATATTTCTGCAGATAAAAGGTCCTACATATCATAATCTTAATATTCAGTATGATAATAAAACAAATATATTCAGCGTTGAAATAGTTTTTGATATATAAATTCCGGATGTATTCAGGAGGAGGGAAATAAATTGAAAGAATATGAAATAAAAAAAATATCAGAATATAAATGGGAACTTGTGCTAAATAAGGAACTTGGAATGAGGGTTCCGGGAATAATATTTTCGGATAAAGAACTTCTTGAACATGCTTCAAAGGAAGAAACATTGACGCAGGTGGCAAATGTTGCTACTTTGCCCGGTATTTTAAAGGCTTCCTATGCAATGCCGGATATTCATTATGGTTATGGTTTTCCGATAGGAGGAGTTGCAGGTTTTGATCTGGATGAAGGGGTTATTTCACCTGGGGGAGTAGGATTTGATATAGCATGCGGTGTGCGCCTGCTACGTTCCAATCTTGAGTATAATGATATTAAGAAAAATATTGAAATTCTTATGCATAATATTTTTACAAGTGTTCCCAAGGGACTTGGAACAAAAGGAAGAATTAAGTTAAATGAAAAAGAGATTTTAGATGTTTTAAAGTGCGGGGCTGTCTGGGCAATAAAAAACGGATATGGGGAGGAAGAAGATAAATACCACATTGAAGAGAACGGCTGTATGGAAGGAGCTAACCCTTTAAATGTCAGCAGGGAAGCAATTGAAAGAGGCTTTAATCAGGTGGGCTCGCTTGGATCAGGCAATCACTTTATCGAAGTGCAGAAGGTTGAAGAAATTTTTGACAGAACTGCTGCTCAAAGATTCGGATTATATGAAGAGCAGGTAACTGTGATGATTCATTCCGGTTCAAGGGGACTTGGATATCAGATCTGCAGTGATTACCTTAAAGTAATGCAAAAGGCATCCGTAAAGTATAATATAAATCTGCCGGACAGGCAGCTTGCATGCGCTCCCGTAAATTCTCCCGAAAGCCGTAAATATTACTCTGCAATGGTTTGTGCTGTTAATTTTGCTATTGCAAACAGGCAATGTCTTGCTCATTGGATCAGGACTGTTTTTGAAAAGCAGTTTAATAAATCTTACCTAAAACTGGGACTTGATCTTATTTATGATATATCACATAACATAGCCAAGTTTGAGAAACATGACATTGACGGAAAACAAATGGAAGTTTGTATTCACAGAAAAGGGGCAACCCGTTCTTTTGGGCCAAATATTGCCGGAGTCCCGGATGATTATAAGGATTTGGGACAACCTGTTATAATACCTGGAGATATGGGAAGATATTCATATATTCTTCTTGGTACACAAAAAGCCATGAATGAGAGTATGGGTTCAACTTGTCATGGCGCAGGAAGGCTGCTTTCAAGAACAAGCGCAAAAAAGCAGGTAAACGGTAAACAGCTGCAAAAAGAGCTTTTAGATACAAAAGGAATAGTTGTTTTAGCTGACAGCATGTCAGGTCTTTCCGAAGAAGCACCGGTTGCTTATAAGGATGTAAGAAATATTGTAGATATTGCAGAAAAAGCAGGGCTTTCCAGGAAAGTGGCAAAGTTAGTCCCGCTTGGCGTAATTAAGGGATAATATAAAAAACCAAACAATTAATATTAATTTAGCAGCTGATACTTTTGATGACTATATAGATACTGATTACATAGATTTTTAGATTTAATAAAATTTCTGCTTTATGGGTTTGTCCAAAAACAGGTAAAATGTCTATAAAATATAAGTATGATTAAATTATTTAGACCTTACGGCTGTTATCTGCTCCTGATTTTTGTTTTTAATACTTACAATACATAATCATGGTGTTTATTTATGCTTTATACTTGTGAGATCTAAAAGCAAATTCTTATAATTTACTATGCAGTTTTACTCCAATAAAAATTACCAGTGGATAAACTTGAAAATTTTTAAAAAATTATAGTAAATTCTTATTATTTTCAAATTTTTCAATAAAAAAACAAAAATTAAATAAATTTTATTAAAATTAAGAAAATATTTATTTTTCCCTAAAATTTTAAATATTTTCAAAAATATGCTATTATTTACATAATATTTATAAAAATTAATAAAAATATGCAAAATAATTAAATTTTTAAATGAAAATCTTTATTTGTAATTTTCAGATTTTAAGAGTGATTATAAAAATTTATTGTATCCAGGGGTATAAAAAATGAGAGGAATAAATATATTTACTGAATTTTCCCAAAGGGCAGGAGAAAAAATTGATGCTAAAGATATAAAAATTGATGATACTTCACTTAGAGACGGGGAGCAGACAGCAGGTGTGGTTTTTGCAAATGAAGAAAAAATACATATTGCAAAAATGCTTGATGACATCGGAGTTCATCAGATAGAAGTAGGAATACCGGCAATGGGCGGGGATGAGAAGACGGCAATTAAAAAAATAGCTTCCATGGGGCTTAACTGCAGCCTTCTTGCATGGAACAGGGCGGTCATTTCTGATCTTGAGGATTCTGTTGAATGCGGAGTTGATTCAGTGGCTGTTTCCATATCTTCATCAGATATACATATAGAGCAAAAACTAAGAAAAACAAGAGAGTGGGTTCTTGAAAGTGTCAGAAATGCAGTTGATTATGCAAAAAAATATAATTTGTATGTTTCAGTAAATGCTGAAGATGCATCAAGAACTGATATGGAGTTTTTACTTCAGTTTGCAAGAAATGCAAGAGATGCAGGGGCAGACAGGTTAAGGTATTGCGACACTCTTGGAATAATGGATCCGTTTGAAACATTTATGAGAATTAAAACTATCAGAGATATTATAGGCATAGATGTTGAAATGCATATGCATAATGATTTCGGGATGGCTATTGCAAACTCAATCGCAGGCATAAAGGCTGGTGCGAAATATGTAAATACAACCATAAACGGACTTGGAGAAAGGGCAGGTAATGCTGCATTTGAAGAGCTTGTAATGGCTTTGAAATATATTGAAGGTGTAGACCTCGGCTTTAATACAAAAAAATTCAGAGGACTTTCAGAATATGCAGCTATAGCATCTGACAGAAGTATTCCTGCATGGAAACCAATTGTAGGGGCAAATATTTTTGTATTTGAAACTGAAAACAGAGTAAAACTTTATACTGCAAACCATAAAAATTATGAGCTTTATGATCCTGAAGATGTAGGTCTTGATACAAAAATTATTATTGGTAAATATTCAGGGATTTTTTCATTAGACACCAAGCTTAAATCTCTTGGATACAACTTTGATGGGAAACAAATTGCAGAACTGCTTGAAATAGTAAGAAACAAGGCAATTTCACTTAAAAGATCGTTATTTGACAGTGAAATAAAAGAGACCTGCGAATCTTATATAAAAGACAATTAATTTTTGCATTAAAAAGAGAATTTTTTTATGGTTGCTATTTTTAATTTTTTAATGTTTTGATTTTTAGATAAAGGAGTGAATATGGTTTCTGATAATTTAAATAAAAAAGTCAATATTATTGATTCTACTTTAAGAAGTGGTGAACAAACTGCAGGTGTTGTATTTTCAAGGAATGAAAAAATAAGGATTGCAAAGATTCTGGATGAAATTGGTATACCGGAGCTTGAAGTAGGAGTTCCCTCGATCGCAGAATCAGAGAGGGAAACTATCAGAGAAATACTGAAATTAAATTTAAACTGCAGGATTTTTGGTTATTGCGAAGCGGATCCAAAAGAAATTGATTTTTGTATGGACAGCGGTTTAAAAAACATTGTTATTACTGTTTTTACTTCTGAAGGTCATATCAGAGAAAAATATGACAGAAATAAGAATATTCTTATTTCAAGATTAAAGGAAACAATTAGGGAAATAAAGAATAATAATATGAATTTCATCATAAGCGCAGAAGATGGCACGAGGGCTGATCTGGAATTAATCCTGCAAATAATGCATATTGCTGAAAACAAGGGGGCTTTAAGAGTTAGAATTTGCGACAGTGTTGGCGCTTTTGATCCTTTTAAAACATTTTTAAGAATTAATACAGTTTTAAGTACAATAGATTTTCCGCTTGAGGTACATACTAAGAATAATTTTGGAATGGCTACAGCAAATGGACTTGCTGCAATCAGAGCAGGAGCTTCAAGCATTATGACAGCAGTAAATGGTCTTGCAGAAGGTACAGGAAATGCTGCTCTTGAAGAGATAGTAATGGCTTTAAAATATCTTGAAAATATTGACCTCGGGATAAATACTGCAAGATTCAGGGAATTATCCGAATATGTTGCAAAAGCATCTTCAAGAGCTATACCGATATGGAAGGCAATTGTTGGGACTAATGTTTTTGCTCATGAATCCGGTATTCATGCAGATGGAGTTTTAAAAAATCCCAAAAACTATGAAGCTTTTGAACCTGCAGAAGTAGGTCTTACAAGGCAGCTTGTTGTCGGCAAGCATTCAGGTTCTCATACAATTCTTCATAAATTCAAGGAATTCGGTATTGATCTTACAGACAGTGAAGCCAATGAAATTCTTGTACTTACCCGTGCCATGTCAGTTGATCTTAAGAGACCTTTATTTGATAAGGAATTAATGTATATATATAGGGACTTCAAGGAAAACAAGGATAATATCAGAGTAGAAATGGAAACATCTGACTAATCATAAAAATAATTTAAATTTTTGGGAGGATTTTTTGGACAAAACAATTTCAGAAAAAATAATAAGCGAACATGCCGGCAGAGAAGTTTATGCAGGAGACATTGCAGTTGTTGATGTAGATGTAGTAATGGCACAGGATGGAACCGGTCCTTTAACTGTAAGCCAGCTTAAAAAAATGGGTTTTGAAAAAGTAAAAAATCCGTCAAAATCTATTTTTTTTATTGACCATGCTGCTCCAAGTCCGCGAAAAGAGCTTTCCAATTCTCATGTTGTTTTAAGGCAGTATGCAGAAAATGCAGGGATGGTTTTAAGTGATGTCGGTAAAGGCGTATGTCATCAGATTCTTGTTGAAGATTTTGCATCGCCAGGAGACATAGTCATAGGTGCAGATTCTCATACATGCACATCAGGCGCACTGGCTGCTTTTGCCACAGGAATGGGCTCAACAGATATAGCCATAGGTTTTGCACTGGCAAAAACCTGGTTAATGGTACCACAGACAGTAAAAGTTAATTTTAATGAAATTCCTCCGGAAGGTGTTTATTCAAAGGATTTAATTATTTATCTGATCGGAAAAATAACTGCCGAGGGTGCAACTTATAAAAGTCTTGAGTTTAATGGAAGCTTTGCAAAAAAAATGACAATGGAAGACAGGTTTACCATTTCAAATATGGCTGTTGAAGCAGGAGCCAAAGCAGGAATTTTTGAAAGTGATGAAACTACAAAAAAATTTTTAGCTTCACAGGGTAGATTAAGTGATTATAAAGAAATTACCGCAGATAAAAATGCTCATTATGAACAGATAATAGATATAGACTGTTCCAAAATAGAACCAATGGTATCCATGCCGCATACTGTTGATAATGTTTGTGTTGTGAGCAGTTTGGAAAAAATAAAGATTAATCAGATTTTAATAGGCACCTGCACTAATGGCCGTCTTTCTGATCTGAGAATAGCTGCCGTAATTTTAAAGGATAAAAAAATAAATAAAAATGTTAGGCTGATTATAGTTCCTGCTTCAAAAAAAGTTTATCTTGAAGCTTTAAGGGAAGGAGTTATTGAAACACTTATTGAAAGTGGAGCAGTAGTTCAATCTCCGGGATGCGGTCCCTGTGTTGGTGTTCATCAGGGAATTTTAGGAGATGGGGAGGTTTGCCTGTCAACTCAAAACAGGAATTTTAAGGGCAGAATGGGTAATCCTGATTCATATATATATCTTTCTTCTCCTGCTACTGCAGCTTACAGTGCTTTAAAAGGATATATTGCTGATGCAAGAGAAATTCTTCGGGAAATATGATTTACATTAAAAATTTATATAAATAGTTAAGATTTTCATGAAAGAGTAAAAATGACCGAACAAAATAATATATTAAAAAAAATTTTAAGAGGAAGAAGTTTTAAATTCGGTGATGATATTTCAACTGATTTGATTGCTCCCGGCAGATACTTTCATTTAAGGTCTGATTTATCAGAACTTGCAAAGCATGTACTGGAGGATGCTGACATGGAATTTGCTGGTAAAGTAAAACCGGGAGATTTTATAGTTGCGGGAAGAAATTTTGGTCTTGGTTCGTCAAGAGAGCATGCACCTGCAATTATTAAGCTTTCAGGTGTTGGAGCTGTTCTTGCCAAATCATTTGCAAGAATTTTTTTCAGAAACAGCATTAATATTGGTCTTCCAGTGCTGATTTGTGATACTGACAGGATAAATGACGGTGATGAGCTTGAAATTGATCTGGCAAAAGGAAAAATAAAAAATATTACAAAAAATATTGAGATTGATTTCAAGGCTCTTCCTGAAGTTATGATTAAATTATTAAATGACGGCGGTCTTGTTGAACATATAACAAAGAATAAGGGGTTTAATTTATGAAATATAAAATAACTTTAATTCCCGGAGATGGGACAGGTCCTGAAATTTGTGCGGCAACAGTTAAAGTAGTTGAAGCAACCGGATTAGATATTGAATGGGACATAAATAATGCAGGGGCGGAAGTATATGAAAAGGAAGGTTGCGTGCTGCCTCAGAAAGTTCTTGATTCGCTTAAAAGAAACAAAATTGGCATTAAAGGTCCTATTACAACGCCAGTTGGAACTGGTTTTAGAAGCGTTAATGTTGCCATGAGAAAAATTTTTAACTTATATGCCTGTGTAAGACCCTGTAAAAGTTATCCGGGAGTTAAATCAAGATATGAAAATCTTGATATAGTAATTATAAGAGAAAATACTGAAGATTTATATTCCGGTATAGAGTTTGAGCTAAACAAGCCCGATACACTTGAATTGATTGATTTTATAAAGGAAAAAAAAGATATTTCAATAAAAAAAGACAGCGGTATCAGTATAAAGCCGATATCTGTTTCAGCTTCTGAAAAAATCATAAGATATGCTTTCGAATATGCTAAAAAAAATAAAAGAAAAAAAGTAACCGGGGTTCATAAGGCAAATATTATTAAATATTCTGATGGCTTGTTTCTGGAAACTTTCAGGAGGATTGCTCATGAATATCCTGAGATTGAATCTGAAGACAGAATTGTAGATAACATGTGTATGCAACTTGTTCAAAAGCCTGAGATTTACGATGTTCTGGTTTTACCTAATCTTTATGGAGATATAATCTCTGATCTTGCAGCAGGACTTATAGGCGGACTTGGTGTTGCGCCAGGCGCAAATATTGGTGATGAGATTGCTTTATTTGAAGCAACACATGGAAGTGCTCCAAAATATAAAGGATTAAATAAAGTTAATCCTACTGCAATGATGCTCTCGGCAGTTTTGATGCTTAAACACCTGAATGAAGAAAGGGCAGCCAATATTCTTGAAAGTGCTATTGCTGCAGTAATTAAAGAAGGCAAATATGTTACGTACGATTTAAAACCTACCAGAGATGACCCTTCAGCAGTAGGAACTGATGAAATGGCAAATGCTATTATAAGAAAAATAAAAACTCTTTTATAATATTATTATAATATTATATAATCTTGAATCAGCTTAAAATATATAAATATAAAATAATTACCTGCTTTTTAAGGAAGCTATAAAAGCTGATACATAAAAAAACCTTGTTATTTTTATTATCCACATTAATAATTAATTATGATTTAGTAACGGTATTTTTTCCTGATTTGGCAATTGCCAGTATTTTAAAGTTATAAGGATCACAAATAATTTATTTTTTATGTAATTTTATAATTCGGGAGGATTAATATTGGATTTATTAAACAAGCTGAATAGTTTACAGAAACAGGGAACAAAAATAAAAATAGGTATTATTGGAATTGGCAGAATGGGGCGTGGACTGCTGGCTAATTTAAACCAGGTTAGCGGAATGGAAGTTCTGGCTGTTGCCACTAAAGATATTAATTCCACCTTAAATTTTGCCAAAGAAGCAAGGTATAAGGAAAAAAATATTATAATCATTGATTCGGAGGGTTTTTCAGAAAAACTTAATTTAAAGGAAAATATTTTAAACCTTAAGAAAATAAAAAATGAAAGCAATAAAGTTGAACTGGTAAACAAAGCTGCTTTAAAAAATAAATTAATTATTACAAATGATGCTTCATTAATTCCTGCAATAAAGGAAATAGATGTTATTATTGATGCAACCGGAAAACCCGAAACAGGCGCATATATATCTTTTAATTCAATAGTCAATAAAAAACATGTTGTTACCTTAAATGTTGAAGGAGATGTTACGATAGGTCCAATACTGCGGAAACTGGCTTTAAGCACAGGTGTTGTTTATACAGTATCTGCCGGAGATGAACCTGCAGCCATAAAGGAACTGTTTGATTTCGCATCCATTTTAAATTTAAAAGTAATAGCGGCAGGAAAAGGGAAAAATAATGTGCTTGACAGGTATTCAAATCCGCAAATACTTAAAGAGTTCGCTAAAAGCAAAGATTCCAATCCTTATATGATGACATCATTTGTTGATGGAACAAAATCAATGATAGAGATGGCATGCCTTTCAAATGCAACAGGTTTGATTCCCGATGTAAGGGGAATGCATGGTCCGAAGGCTGACAGGAAAGACCTGTTAAAGATCCTTGTTCCAAAAAAGGATGGTGGCATTTTAACAAAAACGGGGGTAGTGGAATTTGTTATAGGTGATCTGGCACCAGGAGTTTTTCTTATTTATACTACAGATTCGGAAATTGTCAGAAAAGACCTTGAATATTTAAAAAATGGAAGCGGACCTTATTTTCTTTTATACAGACCTTTTCATCTTGCAAGCATTGAAACACCAATATCAATAGCAAAAGCATTTTTATATAATGAGCCAACCATTAATCCAGGTTTTGGATTTATTTCTGAAGTAATGACAGTTGCCAAAAAAGATTTAAATCCAGGCGATATACTTGATGGAATTGGCGGTTATACCTGTTACGGATTAATAGAGCTGCATGAGATTATGAAAAAGGAAAAATTCCTGCCGATCGGCATCAGTGAAGGCTGTGTTGTAAAAAGAAAAATATCAAGAGATGAACCTGTAAAATATGATGATGTTGAAATTAACGTTAACTCCGTTTTAGTTAATTTAAGAAAAATTCAGGATTTGCAGATAGGCTAAGCTGCAGCCGCGATTTATTATTTGGATACTTGAAAGATTGAACTTAATATTTTTTTATTATTTAAAATCTCTTTTAGGAGATAGGATGTGAACAAGCTTCCTGAAATATTTAATAAGTTCCGCACGGAAATAGATGATGAAATGAAGTCTATTATTAATGCGGGCAATCTTCCATTATATGACATGCTGAAATATCATATGGGTTGGATAGATGAAAGGGGAAATTCGGGGAACTTTAACAAAGGTAAATTTTTTAGGGCAACTTTGTGCATGCTTGCCTTCATTTCAACTGATGGAAGTAATTACAGGGAAGTATTGCCGGCTGCTGCTTCAATAGAACTAATCCATAACTTTTCATTAATTCATGATGACATACAGGATAATGATACACAAAGAAGGCACCGTCCAACATTATGGTATTTGTGGGGTAAAGCACAAGCCATAAATGCAGGAACGGCAATGAAGGTTCTTGCAAACCTGGCTGTCCTGAAGCTGCAAAACAATATGGTTTCATACCGCAAACAGATCGAAGTTTTAAGAATTTTAAATGAAAGCTGCCTTAAAATGCTGGAAGGCCAATACCTTGATATAAGTTTTGAAGACAAGTCTGATGTAAATCCGGACGATTACATAACAATGATTGAAAAAAAAACAGCTTCCCTTATTGAAGGAGCAATTCTTATAGGAGCAGTTTTAAATCTTGATCATAAAGATATCAAACCATTTAAAATATTCGGAAATTATCTTGGTATAGCATTTCAAATCAGGGATGATATTCTTGGTATCTGGGGCAGTGAAGACAAAACAGGAAAACCTCAGGCAAGCGATATAAGGAAAAAGAAGAAATCTTATCCTATCATATTTGCATTAAAGCAATCACCGCCAAAAGTAAAAAAAGATTTGCAAAAAATTTACAAATGTAAAAAAATTAACGAAAATTATGTCAAAAAGATTTTAAGTTACCTGGATTTTGTGGGAGCAAAAGATTTTTGTGAAGAAAAATGCAGCTATTATTATAATCTTGCAATTAATGAAATAAAAAATCTGCCAATTTCAAAAGACTATATCGATTCCTATATGGAAATTTCAAGATTTTTGCTTATAAGAGATTTTTAATTTTTTTTATAATTTTTTGAGATTATAATTATGATAATAAATGATTTGATTAAGAAATGTTAATTTACTTATGTCAGAATCTGATTTACATAAACTTAATATTGCAAAAAAACTGCAGCATTTAAATTTAAGCTTAAATAACGATATCATTCGTGAATCTTTCAGATCCGTTTTTGATGATTATTACTTTATCCATAATGCACTGTCTGAAATTTCCTTAGATGAAGTTGATACAAAAATTATCCTTTTTTTACAAATATTATGTTAAAAAGTGAAATTGCTCCCGCAAAGATAAATCTGACTCTTGAAATAACAGGAAAAAGAATTGATGGTTACCATGATATTATCTCCATAATGCAGACTATAGATTTATGTGACTGTCTTACTTTTCATGAAAATCCATGGCTTCAGATAATACCCGAGTATCATAATTTACCTGCAGGTGATAAACTTCCAGGATTTGACAGAAATAATTATCTTGTGAAGAATCTGGTTTACAGAACTGCAGATATTCTAAAAAAGGAAACAGGTTATAAAAGCGGTGCTATAATTGAACTTAAAAAAAATATTCCCTCATCTGCAGGTCTTGGTGGAGGTTCCAGTGATGCTGCTGCAACTTTAAGAGGTTTAAACAGACTGTGGAATTTAAAACTGTCTCCCGAAAATTTGGCAGAAATAGGAGCAAAGGTTGGAAGTGATGTATCTTTTTTTATTTATGGGGGGACATGTATCGTAAGCGGAAGAGGAGAGCAAATTAAGAAAATATATCCTGTAAACGGCAAGTGGGTTTTAATAATACTTCTCCCGTTCAGTATTAAGGATAAAACAAAAACACTTTACTCACATGTTGATTCAGAAAATTTTACCAGCGGAGAATAT
>JAMDDL010000031.1:0-7466 GCA_023488645.1 Actinomycetota bacterium
GGGAAACCAAAAAAATGGGCGAAAGTTTTTCTAAAATTTTGTCCGGTGGAGATGTTATCTTTTTATCCGGAGAACTTGGCGGAGGTAAAACTACTTTTATTTCAGGGATTGCGGAAGGTCTTAAAGTAAAAGGAAATGTGTCAAGTCCAAGTTTTACATTAATTAGTATTTATGATTTTATTAAAGATAAAATTAAATTAAAAATGATCCATTGCGATCTTTACAGGATCAGCAATTTTAATGAAATTTTTGATATTGGAATTGAGGAATATATTCATGATTTAAAGTCAACAGTCTTTATCGAATGGGGCAGCTTTCTTAAAAAAAAAATACCGGCAAAATACCTTGAAATAATATTTGAATATTTAATTGATGATGCGATTGAGGAAGAAAATTACAGCGCTTTAAATCAGAAGAGAAAGATTACCTTTTCGGCAAAAAGCCCTTACTGGAAGCAAAAATTAAAATTATTTAAAAGTGAAAATTTGCATGAAACACAAGTTAATACCATTATCAAATAAAAAATTCATCTTGTTATTAACAAGTTATAAAAATATAGTTTAAAGTCATATTAAGGCAAAATTTATTATTTATGAAAACCATCTTAGCTGTTGACAGTACTACAGAAATTTTAAAAATCAGTGTAAGCGATAATGATAAAATATTGTCAGAACAAAAAGACAATAAGAATCGTAAGCATGTGGTTAATATTATTAATAATATTGATACTGTTTTTAAAAATGCAGGCAAATCCATTAAAGATGTTGATTTGTTTGCCATTAATTTAGGTCCTGGTGATTTTACCGGCGGGAGAATAGGAATTAGTGTTGTAAAGATATTTTCCATGCTTTCCGGAAAGCCGGTATATGGATTTAATTCTCTTGATGTTTTTTCAACCGGATGTTTTCTAAAAAATATAAAGAGCATTGCAAAAAAGAAAATTGGCTATGATAAAGTATATATTATACCCCTGATGGATGTTAGAAATAATGAAATTTATTTTAGTATATATGAAGTTAAAAATAAAAAAGGCTATAATGATTTAATCTTTAATTTAGATTTTGAAGATCAGAAATATTATTTATATAAAAAA
This sequence comes from Actinomycetota bacterium, assembly GCA_023488645.1. Lineage (GTDB taxonomy): Bacteria > Actinomycetota > Humimicrobiia > Humimicrobiales > Humimicrobiaceae > JAMDDL01. The sequence continues at coordinate 1,094 of JAMDDL010000031.1, forward strand.
ACCGGAAACTTTTTATTAAATTCAGATGATTTCAATAAAAAATTTCCTCAAGTTATTGAACAATTGGATTACAAATTAAAATCACAAATATTCTTAACAGCAAATGCCATCAGGTCATATAAATCTTTACTTACGGAATTAAAAGACAATATTTTGGCAGAACATGGCTTAATAAGGATTGAAATTGATGAAAAAAATATTTATCCGGATTCAAGATATTTAAATTATTTATCAAATTACAGCTTTGATAATAATTTAAAACCGGTGCCTGTAACTCCTGTTTATGTCAGGGATTTTATCACTTTAGGTAAAAAATAGTTATAAGCTCTTTTGAGATTCAGGGTGCAGTAACTTTTCTTATTATTTTTGCAATACAGCCAGGGGGTGGCTCATTTACAACTGCCCAGAAACCGCCAATCAGTTTTACAGCTTCCATGAACTCTTTAAAATCAACCGGTTTTACAACATAAGCATTTACACCTTGCCTGTAGCAATATTCCAGATCATTATTTTCTCTTGATGATGTGAGGACAATTACTGGGATAGTCTTTAACTTTTCATCCTTTTTAATTATTTCCAGTACTTCTAAACCACTTATTTTTGGCAGTTTAAGATCCAGTAAAATAAAAAGGGGATTTCCATTTGGTCTGTCCTTATATATTCCCTCATAATAAAGATAGTCCAATGCTTCTTTTCCGTCATTTACAACAGCAACCTCATTTGCGAAACTGTTTTCTGCAAAAGCGTTTAATGTTAGTTCAATATCCATTTTATCATCTTCTACAAGTAAAATACGTTTCAGTTCATTCATATTTTAAGTCTCCCTATTAAATAATTATAAAGTCTAATATTTCTTATCTATATTTACTTATATTTATATCACTAATTTTTAGGCAGTGAAAAATAAAATGTAGCACCTCTGTTAACTTCACCTTCTGCCCATGTTTTGCCTCTATGGCGGTTGATAATACGACGGACACTTGCCAGCCCTATACCTGTGCCTTCAAATTCATCCTGTCTGTGTAGTCTCTGGAATACATTAAAAAGTTTATTTGCATATTCCATTTCAAATCCAATACCATTATCTTTTATAAAAAATATATATTCACTATTATTATCGTTATAGCCAATCTCTATTACCGGTTGTTTACAATTGCGCGTAAATTTAACAGCGTTAGAAATGAGGTTTGTAAATACCAGTCTGATCATTGATTGGTCTACATGTAATTTTGGTAAATCAGCAATTTTCCAGTAAATTTTTCTGTTATTTGTTTCTTCAGCAAATTCTTTTAACACGTCTTTTACAAGTTGATAAACATCTATTTCAGACTTTTTCATTTCATAACGTCCTACACGTGAAAATTCTAAAAGATCATCTATGAGACTGCCCATTAGTTTAGCTGAATTATGAATGTTGTTTAGATACCTTACGCTTGTTTCATCAAGAAACGGTGTATTTTTTTGAAGTAATTCCACAAATCCGGATATATGTCGTAATGGTGCCCGCAAATCATGAGAAACAGAGTAGCTGAAGGCTTCGAGTTCTTTGTTTGCAATTGAGAGCTCATTGTTGACTATCAAGACTTCTTTTTCAGCTCGTTTACGTTCAGCAACTTCTTTATTTAACTCATCCCGTGAAGTAGTGGTTTCTTTTAAGTTTTTTGTCATTTTATTAAATGCAGCAGCTAATTGACTGAGCTCATCTTTAGTTTTGACATCAACTTTATGTTCGAGATTTCCTTTACCAATTATTTCGGTGCTTCTTGTTAATTCATTTAATGGTTTTAATATGCTTCTTGCAACAACAGACGATGTAGTTGCAACAGTTACAGCAAGAACCAGCATTAAAATTAGAGTTGTGTTTGAGGCAATTTTTTGGGTCTCCAATACTTCAGATTGAACTTGTTCGGTAAGCTTTGAGACTTCTGTAGCAATCGAGTATGACCTTATTAATAGTTGAGATACCAACCCTTCCTCTAAATGAAGAACAGAATCGATTTCTTTTTGAGACGCACCTTCCTGGATAAGTTTTTGAGTATTTTGATAATTGGCAACCACTTGTGAAAATAAATTAGAGAGAGAAGCATACTCTGAATGTATCAATTTCATTGCCTCTTCTTTTTCTGTATCTTCCAGAAGTTCTGCCATGGAATTATATCTTAAATTCCATTGTTCCTCCATTCGTTTTTCACGGTGTAACAAATAATCATATGTTATCAGGTTTAACTCTGTAATAGCCGCACGTACATTATCTAATAGTTCATTCCTTTTGCTTCCCTCAATTATTCTTTTTGATGTAACCAAAGCCAAAGAGGAGACGATTATTATTAAGATAATTGATATTCCGGCACTGATATATAATTTGTTTTTAATGTTTATTTTAACATTCATATTAATGTATTATTCCGACAGCTTCTGGTTTCATCTTCTCTAAAACATCAATATAGATATAATCCAGGTAATTTGGAACTTCTGTTTTATTAGTTAACTTGTTTTTTATAGCCCATCGTGCTTCATCTTCTAAAGTTACGATTAGAGATTGGTTCAAAGAAACTTCAAATGTAAAGGTGGGCCAATCTGTAATTACTTCTTTCTCTCTTCCGGCCCCCAACATTTCCGCTGTAATTTTTATTGCCTGGCCTTTGTCTTTATCAGCTAATTCTCCAGCTTTTATAACTGCTTTAATGACTTTCTCAATAAGTTCAGGTTTTTTATAAACAAAATCTTTTTTTCCAATAATGTTGAAAGTTTGCCTATATATACCTGGTCCAAAAAACTCTTGGGCATTTTCACCCAATGCGTCCTTTGCTTCCTGAATGTATGGATTTCTTAAACAGAAGGCATCAATTTCACCATTTATAAGAGCATTTGGTAAATCTACAGCTTCCATGTAAGAGATGTAAACTTCTGAATCTGGTATTTGGTTATGTAATAGAAACATACACAAAAAAAAATGGGCTGCAGAATTCTTCTGTGTAGCTATTTTCTTACCTCTTAAATCTTCAGGCTTTGTGATTCCTTTGTCCTTTCTTGCAATTATCCATAATGCATTATCGCTATTAGCAATAGTGCACAGAATAAGAAAATCACTTCTCTCAAAACAACTGGACATGATGGGGATATCAGCAGTCGTACATAGATCGACTTCATTATTTATAAGTCCCATGAGAGCCAATTTTCCACTTGGATATTTCTTTAGTTCAATGTCAAGACCTTCTTCTTCAAAAAAACCTTTCACCTTTGCGATCCAAACTAATGTTGGAGAAATGTTATCCTGCATTCCTATGCTGAGTTTATCAGTCGAAGCGGTATATTTTTCTGTCTGCATTGAAAGGCAACCAACTGAAATCCCAATAATTAAAATACCAATTACACTAATGATTCCAATAATGATTAATATTCTTTTAGCGTGAATTAATCCCAATTTAAATACCATAATTATTAGCTACAATTTTTTTATAAAATTATTATTTAATTTTAAAAAAATCTCTGCTACTTTAGGGTCAAAGTGTTTTCCAGATTCCTGTTGTATATACTCTTTTACTTTATTTTCAGGCCAAGCCTCCCTGTAAGGTCTGTCATGCAGCAGTGCATCACAAACATCCACTACTGCAAATATACGTGCTTCCAGTGGTATCTGATCTTTTTTTAATCTTCTTGGATATCCTGTTCCATCCCATTTTTCATGATGACAATAAGGAATATTTAATGCATTTCTTAAAAATGAAATAGGGGAAATAAGTTCATATGCTATCACCGGGTGGCTTTGCATTATTTTAAACTCTTCATCTGTTAAGGGACCAGGTTTGTGCAAAATGCTGTCAGGAATACCAAGCTTTCCGATGTCATGAAGCAAAGCGCCTCTTCTTATATGTGCCATTTCAGAGTTGGTTATTCCCATTTCTTTTGCTACCTTTAATGTAATATTAGTTACCCGTAATGTATGACCCTCGGTCACTTTGTCACGAATATCCAAAGCTTTTGACCAGCCTTCAAGTGTTAAATCATAAGCTAAAATAAGTTCAACATTTGATTTTTGAAGGTCATTAAAAAGGTTTGCATTTTCTACAGCAATAGCTGCCTGGGTAGCAAGTGCTTCCATAAAATCAAGCCATTCCTGGTCAGCAACAAGTGGTGTTCGATTAAAAATTTCAAGCACACCCATTACATGTCCCTTTGCAATTAATGGTGCAGCAATATAACTCATAAAACCTTCGCTCTCAAGAAGAGGTGCTAATTTAAACCCATTCATATTTGCTGTTAAATCAGAAATATTTACGATTCGGCGTTCCTGTGCTGCAAGACCTGCATATCCTTGTCCGATATGAAGAGTTGTATACCTTAGAGCATCTGTATAAAAACCCCTGCTTGCAGCATGTTCAAGTATCTGAGTATGAGGATTTAATAGCAGCACATTTACTGCATCAATCTTTAACTGTTCAGCAACATTGTCAAGAAATACATTAAGTGTGACACGTATATCAAGGCTTGAAGTTATAGCAAGATCTATATTGCGGAGTGCATTAAGACGTTTATTCTGTTCCTGAATTTTTAATTCATTTTTCTTTCTTTCAGTAATATCGTCCACCATTCCAGAAATAATATTGTTTTCAAGTGATGCACTGATAAGTAAATTTTTATTATTTCCCTTATTTGTAATAGCCTCAATTTCATAATTATTAATCTTCCCCAATTTATTTAATTTTTCAATCAGATAGTTTCTGTCAGCAGGTTTTTTCCATAAGCTTGCAGCATTAACTGATGCCATTTCTCTGGTGGATTTGAATTCTAAAATTTTGGATAGTGCTTCGTTTGCAAATAATATATCTCCCTTGACAGTTGTTTGATAGACACCAACAAGCGCATTATCAACAAGATTTCTATATTTCTCTCCAGATTTCTTAAGTGCTTCTTCTGCATTTTTACGTTTTGATATGTGTATTGCTTCCTGTAGCGCACGGTTAATTGAAGGTACCAGTCGGGCAAGTTTATCTTTGAGAACAAAATCAGTTATGCCTGATTTTAAAACTTCAATTGTGCGTTCTTCACCAATGGTTCCAGTGACAATTATAAAAGGAGTATCTGCGGTAAGTTTTTTTGATATTTTTGATGCTGAAATACCATCAAATTGAGGCAATTTATAATCTGCAAGAATTACATCAAATTTACTTTTTTTAAGAGCATTTATAAAATCATTTTTTGTATCAACCAGAGTTATGCTGCAATCAGGAATTTCAGTTAAAATAACTGATTTTATTAACTCAAAATCATTTATATCATCTTCAAGGGAAAGAATTTTTAAATTTTTTTTCATTTATTTTTAACAATATTTTATATTACAAATTATTGGAATTTTTATAGTATATGTCTTAATTACATATTCTTTTATTTTATTATTATCTTTTTAATTTTAATTTTACGATATAATTTTAAAATAATATATTAAGATATATTTTATATAATTATTAAATATTTTTCAATAAAAGAAGTTTTTACAAGCGCGAGTTTCTATCTGTAAATATTGGTTAAAAAACTTTAGTGCTTATGATAGTTTATGGTAAGCTTCTCCTTTATATACCGGGAAATCAGAATTATAAATAGGGCAAGCTTGTCCGGTAATGCCTGATTAAGTTAAAAACCTTTAAATACGGCTGTAAAGTGAGGTTATATGGAGTTTGAAGATTATGGTTATTGGATCAGTGCAGGGTTCGGGAGTAAGGTTACACTGCGGATAATCGGTGCAGATTTTCATGCTGCTGCTTATAATACGGCGAAGGCTTATGATATATTCTTTTTATATACCTTATCATGTGGGCCAATTTCTATAAATTTTAAAGTATTATCACTGCATTCCAGGCAATCACTGCAAAGAATAATTTTATCATCGCCTTTTTTTCTGCAAGAATTGCAATATGAAAATATTATTAGAAAGTTTTTATTAATAGCAGTGCTGTAAAAACCCCTGAAATTACCTTTTAGAGGTTCACCCAAAGATACAGGATTTTGGACTATCATATCAACTTTTCTTTTAATTGCTTCCCTTAAATAAGAATGTTTTTTAAGTGATCGCGAAAATGATTGGCTAAATAAAATATTCATTTAAAAACTTTGTTATAGTTTAACCATTTTTCTTTGCCTTCTCTAATTCTCGAAATTGTTTCAAGCAGGGAATCATTAAATTCAGGATCTGAAATTATTATCTCAGTAGGGTCTTGATATTTAGTTCTTTTAAGATTTAATAGAAATTGTGAAATAAGCTCCGAAACAGTCGTTCTCTGTTCATGGGCATATAATTTAGAAAATTCTATCAAATCCTGATCCAGTGTTATATTAAGTTTGTTTTTTGCCATATTATAGCTCTTATAAAAATAAA
>JAMDDL010000031.1:7762-11360 GCA_023488645.1 Actinomycetota bacterium
GAAATACATCAAAAATATGGGGGAGTTGTGCCTGAAATTGCTTCAAGAAAACATATAGAAATGATTGACATAATAATAAGCGAAGCTCTCCTTAAGGCAAATACTTCATCTGAAGAAGTAAATCTTGTTGCTGTAACAAACAGGCCTGGCCTTTTAGGTTCACTTTTAGTCGGTGTTGGAGCAGCAAAAGCATTCAGCTATTATAACGAAATCCCTATCATTGCTGTGAACCACCTTAAGGCTCATATTTTTGCAAACATCCTTGCGGGCAGTCAGATAAATCCTGAAATGCCGGACAAATATATAAGTCTGATAGTATCAGGAGGACACTCGAGCTTGTATATTGTTGATGAAAATTTAAATATAAAAGAAATAGGACATACTGTAGATGATGCTGCGGGTGAGGCATTTGACAAGGCAGCAAGGTTTTTAAATCTTGGATATCCAGGAGGTCCTGTAATTGACATAATTTCAAAAAATGCAAACTCTCATTTTATTGAATTTACTCGCCCTATGATTGAAAGCGGAGATTTTAATTTCAGTTTCAGCGGAATAAAAACTGCACTTATTTACAGAATAAAAAAATATCCGTATCTGATGCAGGAAAAATATATTCCTGATATTGCAGCAAGTTTTCAGGCTGCAGTAGTAGATGTGCTTGTTCAAAAAACTGTAAGGGCATGCAAAAAATTTAAAATAAGCAAAATTCTTGTGAGCGGCGGAGTAGCTGCAAATTCAAAGCTCAGGCAGGAATTTATGATTGCCGGAGAAAAACAAGGTATCAGGATATACATTCCGCCAGTAAACCTTTGTATGGATAATGCTGCAATGGTTGCGGGTCTTGGTTATTTTGAATTTAAAAAAGGTAAATTATCAGGCTTTGATATCGATGTGTATTCACGCTCGGATTTTTGAAAATATTTTAATTTTTATAAAAAATAAAATTAAGAGAATTTAAGATTGATTTTAACGGGAAATTAAATAAAAATTAAATTATTAAGATAAGCAAGAACTAAACCACTATAAAAAATATAAAAAACTAAAATTAAATTTGGGAGGGCATAAAAATGGAAATTTTTGGAAAAAAATATTCAAGAACTGATATTTTAAAAAAGGTTGGAGATATTTCACAGCTTGGTGGAGTAAAGCAGTATGAATTTTCAGATGGCACTGCAAAAAATGCAAGGGCAGTCGACCTTAAAAGCCCCGGCGGAATTGAAATGACTGTAATTTTGGACAGGGCAATGGATATTTCGTCGCTAACTTATAAAAATATTCCCATTTCATGGAAATCTGCAACGAAGGAAGCATCTCCAATTTATTATGAAAGCAAGGGAGTTGAATGGCTTAGAACATTTTTTGGAGGACTGTTAACAACCTGCGGGCTTACTTATTTTGGTCCTCCGTGCACTGATCAAGGGGAGGATTTAGGACTTCACGGCAGAATATCCAACCTGCCTGCAAGTAATGTTCTTGCAGACTGCAGGTGGGAAAATGACAATTATGTGATGTGGGTTCAGGGCAGGATAAGAGAAGTAAGGGCTCTTTATGAAAAACTGGAACTTTCAAGAAAAATTACTGCTTTTGCAGACAGGCCTGTAATATTAATTGAAGACATTGTTGAAAACATAGGTTTTAAATCCAGCCCACTGATGATCTTATACCATATGAATTTAGGATTTCCACTTCTGGATTCTGCAACAAAGTTGTTATTGCCAAAAAAAACAATTACGACTCCAAGAGATGAAACGGCAAAAAGGGAAATCGGGAACTTTAATGAGTTTTGCGAGCCTGTTGATAACTTCAGCGAGCAGGTATTTATCCATAATATTGAACCTGACAGGGACGGAAATGGCAATGTTGCTTTAATAAATAACGAATTTAATAATGGAGAAGGACTGGGAATTTCAATAAAATTTAACAAGAAAAATCTTCCTTATCTGATCCAGTGGAAACATGCTGCAAGCGGTGAATATGTTTGCGGGCTTGAACCTGCCAACAGTTTGCTTGGCGGCAGAAACGTAGAAATTGAAAACAGAAATGTTCGTTTCATAAATCCCGGTGAAAAAATCAACTTCAATATTGAAATAAACATACTAAGTTCAAAAAAAGAAATAGAAAATTATATTAAAAATATACAAGAGAATTAAAAATCCAGTTTTGAAATTCCCATGTGTATCAGGAGAGCTTCTTCAGCCTTAGTTAACCTTTCTGCTGAAAGCTGACCTATGAGCCTTACCAATCTTAACTTATCAACTGTTCTTACCTGATTACATTTTAGTTTAGATTCTGATTGAAGTCCTGACTCAACTTTAGAAATAAAAACTTCAAACGGGTATATTCTATCAATGGAAGTTGTTATTGGTATCAGAGTAACAGTTGAAGAATATTCATTATTTTTGTCATTTGAAATTATTAAAGCAGGTCTTGTTTTTCCAATCTCATGTCCTGTCACAGGTTCTAAAGACACCAGCCATATTTCACCTCTTTTGGGATAATTAGTCATTCAGGCCATCCTTCCAGTGTTATATTTTCCCATTCCTGATTTATTTTTTTATCCGAACTATACTCATTTTTATATCCATCAATAAGAAGTGTATCTAATTTTTCTTTTTTATCCTTTTCAATTTTCTCAATTATTGCTTCTGTAATAAATTTACTCTTATTCTGATAAACTTCTATCGCTTCAGCAACCCTTTCCGGCAAAGTTATATTTAATCTTTTCATATCTTAATTCATTTTTTCGTTTATAATTAATAACACATATTATACACATATTTTACTGTATTAACAATACACTGAAATTATTAAAAGCTAATCAGTTTTGCAGACAATGTATATTAGTTACTTTTGGAATTCTATTTAACTCAGCTCTAATTTTATGTACTTCTTCTCTTAAATCAAATTCGTCCTGTATCCCCATCCAAAAATCTGCAGAGTTACTGAAGTATTTAGATAATCTTAAAGCGGTATCAGCAGTAATTCTACGTTTTCCTTTAAGAATCTGGGATACACGTGTAGCAGGCATTCCTGTATCCTTGGATAACCTGTAAGCACTAATTTTTAAAGGCTTAAGAAATTCTTCTAAAAGAATTTCACCTGGCGTAACATTAATAATTTTTTCCATAATTTTTCCTCCTAATGATAATCAGTTATTTCAACTAAACTGGCAATTCCACTTGCCCAATAAAAACAAACCCTCCGCTTATCGTTTATTCTAATACTGTATTGCCCTTGCCTGTTGCCAGTCAATTGCTCAAGTTTATTTCCCGGTGAGATGCTTAAATCATTTAAATCTTTTGCTCTATTTATAATTATCAGCTTTCTAAGTCCAATCCTTTGAATATCTCTAGGCAATTTCTTAGAGTATCGCTGATTCCAGATTTTTTCAGTTTCTTTATCCCGAAATGAAATTATCATTTGATAATATTAACGTATTGCGTTATTAATGTCAAAGATTAATATAATTTTTTTTAGTCCTTGATACAGATGCATGCTCTTTTATATGGCAGGAAGTTGGATATTTTGCTTTTATTATCTTATTATACGAGCAAATTCTTATAATTCCGGGAGAAAATCAGTGAATTTAATAATTAAG
>JAMDDL010000162.1 GCA_023488645.1 Actinomycetota bacterium
ACATATCCGGATGAAACCACTTTGCATAATAAAGAAGACCAACAGGATATCTTAAAGTCAAAAATACGTCTGCTTTAATAATATATACTTTCCCTTCTTTAACAGCCTTTACTTCTTTAAGCCCGGCTCTGGACATTAAATCTTCTCTTAAGAGCTTCATCTCTTCCAGCCCTGCATCCCCGCTGACTCGTCTGATTATTATGTCCGGATTTTTTTCCAGAATATATTCTGAACTGATTCTGGGAGAGCTGACTGGTTCAGCAGCAGCAATATTGATTCCTCCGGCAGCAACAATAGGTTTATGTGCGCTGTTTTCAGCAGAAGCACTTATATAATCATGCCGGGCTTCAAAATAAATGAGCGGAAAATTTCCCCCTTTTTCCTCTTTTTCAGTAATTCTTTGATCAACCAAATCAAGATAGACTTCCATATATTTAATTATCTCTTCAGCTTTTTGTTTTTTTCCAAGAATTATGCCAAGATTCCTTATAATATAAAAGATCCTGTCCGGATCACTTGTCGAATCAACAATAACCGTTATCCCGGCAGATTCAATTTTTGCTCTGTCTGAGTCAGAAAGCATAGTATCTGCAATTACTAAATCCGGTTCAGCTTCAAGTATGAGCTCAAAATTAGGATGTGCAGAACTTTTACCGACAGAAGCTATTTTATTAAGAGGGGACGGAAAAGTTGAAAAATTATCTCTGCCGACTATTTTATCTGAATCCCCGAAGGCAGCAATTAGTGTTGACATCCCTGAATTTAAAGAAATTATCCTGTTTATTTCTTTAGGTACGTAAACATACCTTCCGCTTGCGTCAAGTATAACATTACTATTTTTTAAAACATTCATATCCTTAAAAGAAGAGCAACCTGTCACTAAAAAACAAACAACATTTAGATAAACTAATATTAATACTGCTTTTTTACAGCATTTATTTTTCATAAAATCCTTTTCAAAACGATTTAATAAAATAACTCTTTTATTTTTTAACCTGACCAGGTTTTAAACTGATCAGGTCTGCTAGAAAATTAAATTTACTTTTTTATTTTTAAAACTGCGAAAGAACTGATTTTATTTGTTTTATAAACATTTCAATAATCTTTGGATTGCTTCCCATCGCATCAGCAGCAGTTGCAGGTAAACCGATTTGTATTTTCCAGGAATCAGGTTCATCGCCCATAACATCATTAGACATATGGTCACCGTATGTAAACAAAAGAGGTACAAACTTTACACTAGTTACACCTGAGTTTAATACATTCTCCAATACGCCTTCAAATTCAGGGGGCCCTTCAACACATGCCAGAAAAGTATTTTTATAGTTGCTTCTTAAATATTTATCCATCTCAATTAGCTGTGCATTATCTTCCGGATGAGCTTCATTGCCATGAGCACATAATATTGTTGCTGTATTTGACGGATCACCAAAATTATCAGATAAAGCAATAACAGTGTTTTGGATATTTTCAGGATTGAAAAGCAGAGGATAACCATATTTTACGTTTAATCCTTTTGTTGGTGTATTTAAAACCTGCCTGAATTCAGCCCCTACCATAGTATGAAGACATTGTACAACAATATTTGTCTTACCTTCAGCAATCAATTGAGCATATACCTCTTCTACATTTTGTATAGGTATTTTGCGGTCAAAATAAGTAGTTTTTCCTGCTTTTTTAAGCTTATCAATAATAAATTGAGCAGTAAAAGCCCAACGGATTTCATTTTCAGGGAATTTTTCCCTAATCATTTTATCTGCATCAGCTAAATTTTTCTCCCCTGATTCCATGCTACTTCCAAACGCAGCTATTAAGATAACAGGCTTAGAAGTATTTACAGAAGTATTTACTATTTTTTTAGAACAGCCTATTGTTCCCGCCAGTATTACTACCGTTAAGCAAATAATTACTATTATCACAGGAGTTTTTTTCACTTTAACCTTCCTTTTTTTACTAATGCTTTAATAATTTCTTAAAACCTGATAAAAAGTTATTAAAATCACTGATTATATCCGCCTATAAGCCTATGCTCTGATAAGAGATTTTTGAAAATATCTTTTTGGATTGGGATTTGGAAGGTTATTTAGAAATAAAAAAATAACCACCCTTTCCTCGAAGAGCGCTTAAATTCATATAAATACTTATAGCAGGTCTCCTGACTTACGGGACAATACCCTTCGCCTTCCCGGCATCTACTGCCAGTGGCATTTTTGAAAGGTACACACCCGATTACAGTGACGGGATCGTTCCGGATTTTCACCGGATTCCCATTTAAGATTTACTTCACTATAAGCAACTAACTATTTGTTTTTTAAAAGAACTTAAGGCATTGCTGTCTTTTGACTTTACAATATACAGCTTAGTATTTAAAAAATCAATAGAATTTTAAATATTTTTTTTAATTATTAAATAAAATTTGATTATAAAAAAAATTCTTCTATAATGTGAGTATTCTAAATCTTAACTATAATTTATTATTTCTTTGGTTTTTAAAATGTTTAAAATAAATGACAGATCAGGAAATGTAATTCTTTTAGTTTTTGCTGCAACGGTTATTGTTGCCGGAATCTTTTTAAGCACCTTAAATGTTTTTGGGATTATAGGAGAAAAAAATCCAATTTTAATAAAAGAGTTCAAAAATAATTTTGAAATTACCGACTTTACAGTAAATAGTAAATATGCCTTTTTAGCTTATATCGAATATGACTATGAGCACGACAAAAAGGTACCCTTAAATAAGGGTATAAAAATATTTGAAATATCTGATAAATCAAATCCTATCTTAATAAGTTCCTGTAATACACCCGGCGGTGCAAATTGTTTGACCGTTAAAGATAAATATATTTTTGCAGCGGGTAAATATCTTCAGATTATTGATGTCTCAGATATAGAAAATCCTTTTATAACTGAAAGCATGGAACTTTCAAGCGAGGTTTTTAAAATAGAAATAATTAAGAATAAGGCTTATCTTTCAACAGCTAACAGCTTGCTGTTAATGGATGTCAGCAATAGTATCTCTCCGGAGGTTATCGGTGAATTTAAAGCAAATGACGCAATAAAAGACTTTTACATTGATAATAATTATGCTTTTCTGGCTAATTGGAATAATGGGGCTGTTATTTTGGATGTTTCTAAAGAAAAAATTGAAAAAGTCAGTGAATATCCCGGCAAAATAATTTCTTCAATAAGCGCTGATGAAAAATATCTTTATATTCTTGGAAACAGTTTAAAAGTACTGGATATAACCGATATATCAAACCCCGTATTTCTTAAAGACATCCCGGTATCAGGATACTCATATGACTTTGACGTAGATAATGACCTTGTTTATTTATTAAGTGGCAGTAAATCATACAGCGAACAATACACTGGAAATTTGGAAATAATAAAAAATCACAACACAAGAGATTTAAAAATTTTAGCATCAAATACTTTTAATTTAGATGTTTTAGAAAATCTTAAGATGATTTTGAAGGACAACTACGCATATATTTCTGGCGAAAAAAACGGACTCAAAATTTTCAAATTAGTGAACATTTAGATAAAATTATATTAAAGCTAAGCGTTAACGAGGCATGTTCATTTTTTAATCAAAAACTTTTATTCACTGTAAAACTTTTAAAAAAAATAGGGTTTTGACATTTTTTTAAATTATGCAGGAAATATTACTGTTTTATTTAAATATATTTAAATATATATGTCATTAAATAAAAAATTCTTCAACTTATTTTATATAAGCAATTTACAGTTGCAATTATAGCCACCAAAGAATTTGATTCCCTGTTAAATCCGATCCCAGCAATTCCCCGTTATAATTAAAAATCGCGCTTCTGCAAAGAATTTTCCCCCCAGACATTTTCTCACCATTTTCAGAGATCATTTTTGCCATAAGATTAAAAACACTAAATGCTTTTTCCTTTAAAATTAATTCTGCTGCATTCTCAGCTGTCTTACACTGTGTTTCAATCATTTCTGCTAAGTTATTTAATTTCATTTTTCTGACGATTTTAATTATTGTTTCAATCCTCTTATCGCCTACTCTTGAAGATGTGTCTTCCAAACCGGCAGCAATTTTAACCAGCTTGCCTATATGCCCGCATATGAATATTTTCTTGACTTGCTCTTCTGCAGCATACTTGATTGCATGACCAACATAATTGGAAACTTGAACTATTCTTTCCTGATCTATCCCGAAATAATTTTTACATAATTTTTCGCCAATGTTGCCCGGAACAAAAACTATATTCTTAAAACCACGGGATATTGCCATATTTATCATAATGCTTATGGTTTTTTTTACTGCATCTATTGACTTTGGTTCAACGTAGCCTGTAGTTCCCAAAATAGATAAGCCTCCGATAATACCAAGTTTAGGATTGAATGTTTGTTTTGCCAGTTCCTCCCCCTTTGGAAATATGATCTCAACATCATACCCATTACCGGATTTCATTAATTCTTTTATATTCTCAAAAATCATTTTCATTGGACCAGGATTTATTGCAGGTTCACCTACTGGAGTTTGAAGCCCCGGAAATGTAACTTTGCCTATGCCTTTACCACCTCTTATATTAATACCGGGGTCATTTTTCCCTTTGATTCTTACTATAATTTCCATACCGTTTGTAATATCAGGGTCATCTCCGGCGTCTTTAATTGAAAAAAATTCAATCCATTCTTTATTATGACTGACAGACTTGAATTGTATTTTTTCTGTCTCTCCCCGAGGCATTTTTACAATGCAATAATTATTTAAAACTCCGGTTTCAAAAAACATAACTCCTGCCCTAACCGAAGCTGCAACATAAGTGCCAGTTGTAAATCCTTTTCTTAATGTTCCTGATTTTCTTTTTTCAGTCATTATTGCTTCGCATAATAAATATATTAATTAAAGCATTAAAAACAGAACTTGCAAGATTGCTGCCTCCTCTTGTACCAGGTAACGTTATATATGGAATCTCATCCTGAATTACAAGACTGTTTTTTGAAGTATCTGCTCCCACAAAACCTACAGGCATTCCTATAATTAGTGAAGGTTTATATTTTTTTGCTTCCCTAATAATAGACAATAATTCAAAAAGAGCTGTGGGGGCATTGCCAATAATAACAATGGATCCGGGTAGATATTCTTTTAATGATTGTATTGCCAAGGCAGCTCTTGTTTTTCCGGTTATTTCTGATTTATTAAAAATATCACTTCTGTCTATTGCACAAAAATGTTTATTGCCGTTATCTTTAAGCCAGTTTTTTCTTATACCTGCTTCAACCATTCTTGAGTCGGTTATTATATTGCATTTTGATTTTAATGCCTTAACTGATACATCAATAGCACCTTTTGAAATTACCAGTTTCCAATATAGCTCTGTATCGCCTGACGCATGTACAACCCTGGATCTTATTTCCTTTTCTTCAGCGCTCAATTTAGGATTGTCCATTAGATCATCAATAATTTTAAAACTTTCTTTCTCAATATAATTTCTTAATATTTCCAATTCTTAATTTCCCCTTTTATTCTTTATAATAACTATGCCGTTAGCTTAATGCAAATTAATTTCCGTGAGATACTGCAGGCATTAACAACATACCTAAATAAATCACCGATACTACAACGAGGTTAAACTGGAAAACCCTGTCAGTATTTGCCAAAAGAAGTAAGAGAACAGTTCCCTTGCTTCTTTTTTTTGTAAAAACTTGCATGCTTAACTAAGCTGTTTACCACTACCTGATTGTCAATAAAATTAATATGTAAATATGAAGCAAAAAGATTGTTATCTGCAAATCCATCAAATTTATCCTTTACCCTGCCTTCCTGCTTAGATTTCAAAATATATGGTTTGAATTCATCAGGTAGTTCTTCAACAGGATACGAGTGGTGGAATTCATGCCCCCTGATTTCTATCCCTGCATTCCCTATAATAGTATTAAACCTTGTTTGAGCAAGCTTATAACCAAACCCTTTAAGCCTGTCACTTAGCTTTATGTCAACAGGTATTATCCCAAGCATTGGATATTTTTTACCTTCAGAATCTATATAATTTCTGCAAAGGTAAATAAAGCCTCCACACTCTGCATAAATAGGCATCCCCTGACTGTGGTAATTAAGAATATCTTTTTTTAATGATTTATTATCACTTAATTGTTTTGCAAATATTTCAGGAAAACCGCCCCATAAAATTAACAAATCAATATCAGAATCCAGACTTTTCCCATTTAAAGGGCTAAAAGGTGCACATTCTACTCCCATTTTTTTTAATATATCAATATTCTGGTGATAAAAAAAATTAAATGAATTATCAAAGGAATATGCGACTTTTATATTATTATGCTTGCTCAATGAAGTATATGGAGAGTAATTTTTATCAAAATAAAAATTTGTAGATTTAAACGCAATGTCCAGTATTTTCTCCAAATCAAAATATTGTTCCACTTGATCAGCAGCATTGTTGATGAATAAATCTGTCTGATTTTTTTCAAATATGGTAGTAAGCCCAAGATGTCTCTCTTTAACTACAAGTTTTTCATCCTTTATAAGATAGCCAAGAACTCTTGTTTTTGTCCTTTTTTCTATAGCTTCCTTCAAAAGCTCATAATGACCTGACCCTGAAACTTTAGCAAGTATCAATCCTGCTATTTTGATCTTCCTGTCAAAATTAATGAAACCCTCAATAATAGCGCTAATTGATTCTCCTATTTTTTCACAATTAATACATAATAGAACCGGCGCATTTAACAATTTTACCATTTCAGCAGTACTGCAATCACCACCATCAAAAAGTCCCATAACCCCTTCAATTATCGAAATATCAGCATCTGCAGATTTTTCAAAGAAAGTATACTGTACATTTTTTTTACCCATCAGCCAGAAATCTAAATTATATGCAGTGCGGCCGGAAACATATGTAAGATATGCGGTATCTATATAATCCGGACCGATCTTATAAGACTGGACACTTATATTTTTCCTTTTTAAAGCTTCTATTAATCCTATCGTGGTAGTTGTTTTACAGCTGCTGCTCGAAGCGCCGCTTATCACCAATCTTGGGTATCTGTTATTTTTATTGCTCATATTTTAAAATTATAATTATTCTGTTAAACAGTGGTTATTCCTGTTGCAGCAGAATTAAGTACAATGTCTGAAAAATTGCCATCTCAAGTAAATTAATCTTATCTATATAAAGCATTCTTCTGCCTGCCCGTACCAAGAGTCCGGATTTAAGTAAATTTTTTCCCCTTCCGGATTTTCCAATATTAATGCTTCTTTTAAAGAATCCTACCTTATAATTGCACTAAATGGCAAGACTCTTTTTTTATTTTCGATATTTTCTTCTTATCTTAAGCTTTGCCCTTAAATATTTGCTATATTTGCTATAAACTTAAATCTTTGGCACTCTTGATGCAGAAAACAAAAATAAATTGTGTACCCGACAATTTTAATTATTTATCATGGGAAATAAATACTTGCCAATAAAATATTTTTATTGACTTTTAAAAAAAGAAGCTATATCTTTTAAAAACAGAAGGTAGTAGCATTTTAAGTAGTGTTTTAAGTTCTTTTAAAAAACAAATAGTTAGTTGCTTATAGTGAAGTAATTCTTAAATGGGAATCCGGTGAAAATCCGGAACGATCCCGTCACTGTAATCGGGTGTGTACCTTTCAAAAATGCCACTGGCAGTAGATGTCGGGAAGGCGAAGGGTATTGTCCCGTAAGTCAGGAGACCTGCTGTAAGTATAAATTATGTTGTAAGCGCTTTTCGAGGAAAAAGTGGTTATTTTTTTATTGTAATACTACCTCTTAAAACTACTTTCCCCCGAAAATCCCAAGTTCATATTTAAATACATTAACATTAATTGGTTTATGATAAATGACCAGTAAAAAAAGTTTATGCTGTAGAATTGGCACTTTAATTTTTCAAAAACCTGAAAAAATGAATTATTTGCCAAAAGACGGTTAGTTAATAACTAAATAAACATTGCTCTATAAAAAAAGGATGGGAAAATGAGGGAAAATAAGACACAAATATCCAAATTCAGGACAATAAATAAAAAAATTGTTACTTATTCTGTAATAGCAATAACAATTTTATTTCTTATAATAATTATTGTATCTTCCTTAGGTTCTGCAAGGATACCGGTTTTCCAGACATACAAGCTTGCATTAAACGGAATCCCGCTAATCAGAAATCTGGTAGATATTTCTGATATAAATCCAAATTTTAAAATAATAATTCAGGATGTCAGGCTTCCGCGTGTATTCTTAGCAGTACTTGTCGGTATGGCGCTGTCTGCATCTGGAGTAATGTACCAGGGTTTATTCAGAAATCCAATGGCAGATCCTTACATTATTGGAATTTCATCCGGGGCATCACTTGCTGCCACTATATCTATAGTGGCAGGATTTTCCACAGGAATAGGCGGGGTATCAGCCATCATAGTTTCTGCTTTTACAGGCGCTCTTGCAGTCTCTTTTATTGTATTTAATATATCCAGGGGTAAAGGCGGCTATATATCAGTTCTTACATTAATTTTATCTGGAATCGCAATAGGGTCTCTTTGCAGCGCAGGAACTTCTTTTTTAATGATGATTGGCGGAGAAGATCTTCACAGGGTTATCTTCTGGATAATGGGGAGTCTTACAACCTCACAATGGATACATGTAAAAATCATCGGACCTGTGATAATAGTAGGCTGCATAGGGCTTTTTTTATATACCAAAGATTTAAACATAGTTACACTTGGAGAAAAAAGAGCCAGGCAGTTAGGTATAAACACTGAGCTCATGAAAAATATAATTATAATAATAACTTCATTTATAGTTGCTGCAGCGGTTTCGGTTTCCGGCATAATAGGTTTTATCGGGCTGGTAGTCCCACATATGATGAGGATAGTAGTTGGGCCGGATAATAGGGTTTTGTTACCAGTATCTGCTTTAAGTGGTGGAATTTTACTACTTTTAGCTGATACTTTTGCGCGAACTGCTATGAGCCCAAGAGAAATACCGGTTGGGATTATCACAGCTCTTCTTGGCAGCCCGTTTTTTATTTATTTATTAAGAAAAACAAAAAAAGACAGAACAGTGGCTTGAGATTATGAATAATAAAGAAGAAAAAGCAATTAAAATTAAAGACCTTAATTTTAGTTTTGGACAGCAAAAAGTTATAAACAATTTTAGTCTGGAGATAAAAAAAGGTGAATTTATAGCACTGCTTGGTCCTAATGGAGTAGGTAAAACAACTGTATTCAATATAATCTCGGGGATACTGCCTTTCAATGAAGGCGAAGTCAGAATATTTGGTAAAGATATTTCTAAAATGAGAACAAAGGAAACAGCAGAATATATAGGAATAGTGCCACAGGAAAGTACCTCTAATTTTAACTTCAGTAATCTTGAAATCGTACTTATGGGCAGAGCATGTAAATCTTCAAGGTTTGAAAATGAGACTGAAGACGACTACAGACTTGCTTTGGAATCTATGAAATTAACTAAAACAGATCACCTCTCTAATAGAGGATTTATGGAAATAAGTGGAGGAGAAAGGCAAAGAGTAGTTATTGCACAGGTGATCACTCAGGAGACAGACATATTATTACTTGATGAACCAACATCAAACCTGGATATAAACTTTCAAATTGAAATAATGCAATTGATATCAAAAATAAAAGAAGAGAAAAATTTAACTGTCGTAGGAACCTTTCACGATATGAATTTGGCTGCTCAGTACGTCAACAGAATAGTTTTAATGAAGGACGGTAAAATATTTAAAGACGGTACTCCTGAAGAAGTTTTAACACCTGAAAATATTTATGATGTATTTAAAGCCCGTGTAATAATCGAAAGAAACCCTTTTACAAACAAGATATATGTAACTCCCCACTATAATAATCATAATAAATTTATAGTAAAAACGGAGAAAAGAAAAAAATTCATATAATAGCAGGCGGTGGCAGTGGTTCTTATTTATTCAACATTCTATCATCTGAAGGACATGAGATTTCAACCTGTATTTTAAGCAGTATTGATACAGATGCAAAGATAGCACAACAGTTGAAAATACCAATGGTTGTTGAGGATCCTCACCAGGAAATATCAGAAGAAAATATCAAGCTTAATAAAAAGTTTATTAGTAACAGTGATATTGTTGTAGTTTCAAGAGTTCCATTTGGTAAAAAAAATTATGAAAATCTTCTCTCAGTTGAAGAAGCTTTGAATTTAAATAAAAAAGTTTACTTTATAGATGGTTCAAATTTCTCAAGCCGCGACTACACTAATGGGCGTGCAACTGAATTGTTTAAAAAAATTTTAAAAAAAGGAGCTGTATCGGTAGACAATGAAGAGGAACTTGCCATTTTACTAAAAAAAGGAGGTGCTTAGTAGAAAAATATTCATAATTGCTAATTTAGTTTCTGGTAAATAATTGGCTAAAAAAGCTAAATTAAGAAAATTTTAAACTTAATTTAAGCAAATAATTAACTTAAAAATAATTTATTCACTAGAAACTGGTTTTATAAAAAAGGCAGTAAAATTATTAAAAACCAATTAAAAAAGGAGAAGGAAGAAATGATTTTGGAAAAGTTAAAAGTGAAAAAAATATTAATTCCTGTACTGATTATTATTTTTTCACTAAGTGTGTTGCTTTCAGGTTCAGGATGTAAAGCTAAAGAAGCTGTTAATAAAGCTGTAGAGACAACATCAGCAGCAGTGGGAACAACAATGGCAGAGGCTACATCAGCAGAGACAACAACATTGGTAGTAGAGTCAGCCAAAGATGAGTTAAAAGTTAATTACCCCGTAACAATACACGATGATCTCGGCCAAGAGAAGGGAAAACAAAACAGAGAAATTACTCTGGAAAAACCCATAGAAAAAGCTATCATTGGAGAACAAGGTTGTGCATTAACTTTACTTAAATTTGAAATAGCAGATAAAGTTGTTGCAGGAGGATGTGATTTTGTTGCAGGTTATAAAAAAGACGGGAAAACACCAAATATCGCTGGGTATGAAAACATTCCTGTAATTGGTGGATATGGCGGGATTAATGTTGAAAAAATAATTGATCTCAAGCCTGATATCTTTATAAATTTAGCTCATCACACTGATAAATCTGATGCTCAATTGGAAGCTGCCGGCATCAGAATATATACGGTTGGATCAATAAAGAATCTTGAAGGTATAAAATTTCATATTAAAAATTATGGCTTTATGTTTGATAAAGTTTCTGAAGCCACGAAGATAATTGATGAAATGAATGCTAAAGAAGCAAAAGTAAAAGAAGCAATAAATGCATTAAATCTTACAGATAAGGGGAAACCTCGCGTATTTATGCTTGGTATGGCAAAGGATAAAGATTCTGTCTCAGGCTGGGCACCTGGTGCTGAAACTTTTGTCGATGATTTAATTATAAAAGCAGGTGGTATTAACATTTTTTCTGAACAGGGGATATCGGGTTGGGCTGAATACAGCTCGGAAGCATTACTTAAGAGTAATCCTGATATAATAATTTTGCCAATTGGAAATGAAGCATACCAGTATAAATCTGTAGAAGAATTCACTTACAATCCTTTAGTAAAAAATCTCACTGCGGTTAAAAATGGAAAAGTATATGGCATAAAAGGGGAAAGTATAACTCAAATGTCTTGGGAAACAGAAGATGCTCTTATGCAGTTTGCTAAGTATCTACATGGAGCAGAAATTAACTTAGATTAAAGTGTGAATATATATTATTACCAATAAAGCAGACTGGTTCAGAATCTTAAAGCTGTTAGAAACGGTAAAGTTTACGCAATCAAAGGAGGAGATATTAATAATTTAAGTTTTAAATACAACAGATACTTTAGTAGAGTTTTGCCAAAGCAATTAATATATAAATATTAAACAATATAATAGCTGAAGCAAAAAAGAGTATATAAAAAGAATTAAATAAACATGATTAAGGGATGCGGTATTAATAAAGTTCTTGACGGGTCTTTATTAAAGCTTCATCCCTTTATTTATTGCAGAATGAAATAGGACAGTATTGCAAAAGAAATTCCCTTTCAACTCTATGTATTTTCTTAAATCAAACTGATTATAGTTTTCTAAAATTAAAGTGTTCAGACTTTTATCTTCAGCAAAATTCTTAATGGCAGCTTTAAATAAATTAATAAATAAAACTTTCGTTAAGCAATAAGATCTCTTAAAGATTATTTCTGATGCAGTAATGGTTCAACAAACTCATTAAAAAGCCACATTTTGTAAGAACACTCCAGTTTATTTACCGCTAGCCAGTTTTCACTTTCAAGATAGGCGCGGACCGGACATCCTCCTCTGCATACATACTTTATTTTACAGCTGCGGCATTCTTTCAAATTGTCAACACTCCTTATTATTCTTTTATTAAAGTTGCAGGAATCATTTATATCTCCTAAAAAACCTTCTTTAAGGTTCATGAGAGACGGACATGAAAACACTTCACCGGTTGGTTTAATAGTCACACTTTCCCCCATAGCTGCATAACAATAATAAGGATTTTTTTGCTTACTTATGCTTCGTGATAACAAAACCATAATATCGTTGATTATTGTCTTTGGTTCCTTTAGAAAAAATTTATTAAATAATCCATATGCTTTGCCTATGCTTTTTTTAATATTGTCAATATCTGCTTTTAAATCATCTAAATTTTTATTGGCTCTGCCTGATTTTCTGAGCAGGTCAAAAGATACACTTTTTACATTCTGGAAAAGAATAGCAATGCCCATCAACTTATCTAAGTAATCTGAATTTTTAGAAGTAATTACTGCCGTTATATTTACAGGAACACCATTTTCTTCAAGTATTCTGATCCCATTTAAAGTTTTTTTAGTATTTCCCCTGATCTCGTCATTAATGGCAGAAATACCATCCAGGCTGACATTGACATTTATATCGTTATCTTTTAAAAAGACGGCCATTTTATCATTTATCATAGTTGCATTAGTTTGTAGCTTTATACTTGACCCCGGCCTCGTTTCTTTAGCATATTTTATAGTAAAAATAAATTCTTCAGGACAAAGCAGTGGTTCTCCACCTGAAATTTGTAGTACTGAATCATATGGATCCAGAAGCTCAATAGCTTTTTTTATATTTTCTATAGACATCGATCCATTTCCCTTTAACCCATCTGCATAACAATATTTACATTCAAGATTACAATTGCCAGTTATTAATATTATTACCTGTTTATAATACATATAAAGATTCTTTATTCTCTTTTAAAAATACCAAGACTTTTTTTAAAATCTTTGTGCATTAATTCTTCCAAATTAAAATATTTACCATCACCATATCTTATTATTTCCTGGTTAAAACCAAGTCTTAGTCTTGCATCGTCCGCATCTATTACAAAAATATTTACTCCCTTTTCTTTCAGTTTTTTTGAAATTTCGACAATCTCTTTTTTAATATTATTCCCATTCTTAATAGCAACGTTTGCTTTCCCATCGGAAATCAGCACTACCACAGGAATACAATTCTTATCTTTTATAATTTCATCTGACATTATTCTTAAAGCTTCCAGCAAACCTGAGGAAAGCGGCGTTTTCCCACCTGTGGGAATTTCTTTTATCTTTTTTGATGCTAAATAAACACTGCTTGTAGGCTTAATTAATGTTGCCGCATTATTTCCTTTAAAGATAATAAAACCAACTTTATCCCTTTTTTGATATGAATCTTTTAATATTGAAATCAGGGCACTTCTTGCAAATTCCATTCTTTTTCCAACACCCATCGAGCCTGAAGCGTCCACTACAAAAACTATGGTAACAGCTTTTTCCCTTTCCCTGACTTTTTCACGTATGTCATTTATATCGATATCTATACTACCCTTAGTAGCAATAGCGCTTCTTATCGTTGCATCTATTGCTATATCACTTGTATTTTTTTTAGGTATTTTTGACTTGATATACTTGCCTGAATGGCTTGTTAAAGTCAATGTCCTTCGCCCCCTGCCAGCTTTTATTTTTTTATCCTTTTTAATTTCTATCTCGGGCGCAATAATTTCTTTTAAAGGCATGCTATTTTTTTCAGTTTCAGGATTAGAGCCGTTTTTATTATCATAGTTACTATTATCATTACTGTTACTTTCTTCTGAGTTTTGCTGCGGGGGCATATTAAAATTTTTATTTTTATCTTCATTATTATTTTTGTTTTCCGGGTTTTTGCCACTGGAATCTTTATCGCCAGAATTGTTTTCCTCTTGAGTGTCATTATTTTCTAAATTGCTATCCTGATTATCTTTCTCATTTTCATCCTGTTCTTTTTCAGAAGTATATTGATTTACTATGGTCTTAAGCTTCTCATTTATCGGTTTTTCATCATCAAAAGGATCTCTACGGACTCTGTGAGGTATTACATATTTTGCTGCTTTTTCAATATCCTGTTTTTCTGCGATCAACCTGCCGTCAAGTGCCGCAAGTGTTTTTGAGCATCTTGATATTAAAATGTCTGCTCTATGTCCGTCTATTCCAAAATCAATGCATATTTTTGCTATCAGATTTTTTAAGTCCTTCTGAAGTTTTACTTTAGGAAGAATTTTTATTGCACTGCTGATCTTTTGAGTAAGAATATCCTGTTCATTTTTATAATTAGAAAAAAATTTTTCAGGATCCAAGTCAAAACTTTCAACTGCATCAATAATTTTTACCCGCTCATCTATATCTTCAATACCCTTTACATCAACATATAAACCCAACCTGTCAGTAAGTTGAGGCCTGAGTTCACCTTCTTCCGGATTCATTGTTCCAACAAGTATAAATTTTGCGGGATGAGTTATACTGATTCCTTCTCTTTCAACAATATTTACTCCCATGGCAGCTGCATCAAGCAAAATGTCAACGAGATTATCATCAAGCAAATTTATTTCATCTATATATAATATCCCTCTGTTTGCCTGTGCCAGTAACCCTGGCTCAAATGAATTCATTGCTCCTTTAAGAGCTTTTTCAACATTAATGCTCCCAATAACTCTATCTTCTGTTGCTCCTAATGGAAGTGTAACTACTTTTATTTTTCTAGTTTCAGTCCTTAAATATCCACCACTATCTATGATGCTTTGACAAATATCGCAATGTGGCTCTGATATTTCAGGACTGCAGCCATACGGGCATTCAATACTGAATTCTTTTTCAGGCAGCAATTCAGCTATTGCCCTTACAGCCATACTTTTTGCCGTGCCTCTCTGTCCTTTTATTAGTATTCCCATCAGATCCTGATTAATGGCATTTAAAATCAATGCTTCTTTTAAAGAATCCTGACCAACAATAGCGGTAAAAGGCAGAACCCTTTTTCCTGCTTTCAAAATTATCCTCCTGTCTATCGTGTTAATACTATTATTTAATTTTTTATTATAAACTCAAATCTTTAACACTTTTTGTTGCAAAAAATAAAAACAAAATTGAGTACCCTGCGATTGTTACCAAAGAATAAATAGGGAATGCTGTTCCCAAGGCTGATGCTCTTATACAATTAACAGAATGAGTTAAAGGGAATATCATTGAAAAAATTTTGAATACCACCGGAAATCTTTCAATCGGGAAAAAAGTTCCTGCTAAAAATGCCATCGGCGTCATTATAAAGGAATTAAAATCTCCCTGCTGCTGATGTGTTTTAACAACTAAGGCTATCCATAAAGCCAGAGCAGAAAACATAAAGCAGTTTAAAAAAATACTTAATAAGAAAAGTATATTAAATTTTAAAACTACCCCAAAAACCAAACCCAGCATATATATTAAAAAAGATCCTGTTATTCCTTTTAATATCCCGAAACAAATTTTCCCTACAGCTATATCGATATTTGATATCGGAGCCACCTGAAATTCTTCAAAAGTTCTCCAGTAAAATCTTTCAACATTTATTGTTGTTCCGATTGAAAATGCAGAATTCATCCCGTTCATGGCAATTAATCCTGCAAGCATGTACAGACTATAAGGATATCCATTTATGCTGGTGCTTCTTCCAAGCCCCCATCCGAAGGCCAAAAAAAATAACAAGGGGCTAAGAACCATCCCGATTAAAGATCTGGTAATATGTTTTTTCTCCCTGGATAAATCTCTATAAATGATCGCCCAAATTCCTTTGGTGCTCATTTTTTAACCCTTCTTCCTGTTTTATCTAAAAACACATCTTCAAGATTTGCCTCTCTTATTATAATTTTGCCGTCCATTTTACTTGCAGACTCTAAAGCTTTTTCCCTTGAATCAAAAAAATATGTTGTGCAGTCGTCATGGTTAAATACATCAAGTGCAATAATACCAATTTTATCAATCATATTTTCAGGAGTATCAACCTCGATAAGGTTACCGCTATTAATTATTGCAACCCTATTGCAAAGCTGCTGTGCCTCTTCTATGTAGTGAGTAGTTAAAAAAATAGTTTTATTTTCAGAATTAATTTTAACCATTAAATCCCATATTTTTCTTTTACTGTGAGCATCGAGCCCGACAGTAGGTTCATCCAAAAATAATATTTCCGGTTCGTGCATTAATGCCCTGGCAATCATGAGCTTTCTTTGCATTCCTCCTGAAATTTTTTCCACCTGAACATTTTCTTTATCTTTTATTTCAATATAATCCAGAAGATAATCTATTCTTTCCAGAATTTTCCTTTTCTTCATATTATGCAGCATGCCATGTACTATTAAATTTTCCTTACATGTCAGTTCCATATCCAGATTAATGTACTGGCTTACAACACCCATACTGTTCTTTGCTTCCAGTGGATTTTTAAGAATATCAAAGCTATTCAGATAAACCTCGCCTGAATCAGCTTTTGTAGCAGTAGTGATAATTCTTATTGTTGTAGTCTTTCCTGCTCCGTTAGGTCCTAAAAAACCGAATATTTCACCTCTCAAGACATCAAAGCTTATATCATTTACAGCTGTAATTTTACCATAATTCTTTGTTAATCTCTTTACGGAAACCGATACCTCATCTATCACCATATCACTACTATATGCTCCCCCCTCCCTATATACTTTTTTTATCATTTTTAACCTTTAAACTTTTTTATAATTTCTTTTAATTCGTCTTCATCAGGAAAAGATATTGCAACATTTTGGCACCTGACAGCACAATAGGAGCAGGATACAATGCATCTGTATGGATATGCTACAATCACTTCTTTATTATCATTTATTTCATATACCTTCATAGGGCAAATCTGCAAACAGGTTTTGCAATTATTACATTTACTCTTATCAATCGTAGGGTACCACTTAATCTTATTTCTATCTATACCTTTATATGTATTGCTAATAAAGTCATAATCCCTGAAATTATCATAAACCTTATTTGAGTTCATTATTCTAAATCTCCTTCTATCTCCAGCATTATTTCTCGTAAATTCTCTTTCATTTCCTCCGTAGTATTCCACATATTTCTTTCTATAGCTTCGAGCAGCCTCTCAGCAATATTATGAAGGGCATAAGGATTATGCTCTTTGAAAAAATCCTGCATCCCCTTATCAAGAGCATATGTTTGAGCCAAAGCATCATACATCCAGTCTTCCATTGTATTGCCCGTAGCATCCCAGCCAAAAGCAATATCCACCATTCTTGAAAAATCTCCGGCTCCCTTGAAACCATGTTTTTTCATACTTTCAATCCATTTTGGATTTAATACGCGCGCCCTGAATATATGCTTTGCCTCTTCTTTCACAGTTCTGACTTTCACTCTGTCGGGATCTGATGTATCACACGAATATGCCTGAGGATCTTTTCCTGAAAAATATCTTACGGCAGCAATCATACCTCCCTGATAGGAATAAAAATCGTCGCCATCCAGAAAATCATATTCCCTCGTATCTTCGTTCTTTACAACAATCTGTGTTTTTTTTAGTCTTTCCTTAAAAACTTCCGGCATAAATTTACCAAATTCTTTTTCCGAATAAGCATAAGCTCCCCATGTTACATATACTTCCGCAAAATCTTTATCATCAGTCCAAGCTTGAGAATCTATTAAATCACTGACCCCGGCACCATAAGTTCCTGGTTTTGAACCAAAAACTCTTGCACATGCCATTCCCTTGCTTTCTTCAGGCTTTATTTTTTTCTCAACGCAATTTGCGTATGTTTCCTTAAAATGCTTTCTTACAAAGTTCATCTCATCGGGTTCATCCAGCTCGATGACTTTCTCTACCGCATTATTAATCAAAAATATTATATTGGGGAAGGCATCCCGCAGTCCTCCTTCCCTGATTGTAAAATCAATCCTTGGTCTTCCAAGCTCATTTAAGGGAATGACTTCAAACCCTTTAACTCTTCCGCTTTTATCTTCCCATACTGGCTTTACTCCGATTAAATTAAATATTTCTCCGATGTCGTCCCCTTTTGTTCTCATAACTCCGCCGCCCCATATAATCATTCCGATACTTTCCGGGTAAGTGCCTTCTTCTTTTAAATATCTTTCGATTAACTCATCGGCAAGTTTTGAACCTGTTTTAAAAGCAGCTCTTGAAGGAACTGCCTGTGGATCAATGGAATAAAAATTCCTTCCTGTCGGCAGGATATCGGCACATCCTCTTGTTGGAGCCCCGGAGGGACCAGGCGGCACAAAACAACCGCTTAAAGCTTTGATGCAGGCGTCATTTTCTTCCGTTGTTCTTGCGAGTTTATCCAGTAATGTTAAGCTTATGTATTTAAGAACCTCATATATTTTTTTTGAATCATGGTCAAAAACCTCCCTAATTGCTTTCTCTGCAACAGCCATATCAGAGGAATAATTTAATGATTCATACTTATTAATTAACTCAGATATTTTTAAATTAATTTCATCAAGCAGTATAGCATTAGGTTTACCTGATAAAGGATTTGTTTTGCCTCTGTTTGCAAGAATGTCTTCATAATCAAGATTGTATATTTCTGCAACCGCTTCTCTTAAAGAAGGAACTGAACCATTTGCTAACCTTGTTAATGCTATCAGCATCTCACGAAGCGCGGAATCCTCTGGTGCATGGCCCATAATATGCAGACCATCTCTTATCAAAGTATCTTTTACCTCACTTATATACCCGTGCAGCTTATCTATGAATTTATCAAAATCATTAAAAGCTTCTTCTTCGTCAACTTTTAAGTCGGTATCCAATTTTGCTTCTGCTGTCTTTGCCCATATTATTTTTTGCTGTGCAGGTATCTTCTTGACATCCATGGTCTTTACATCATAATAATCTTTTAATAAAACTTCTATTTCCGCCATCATTCCATAACTGTCTGCATTATTCATAACAGGTACAAGATGATCTATAATACATGCATAACTTCTCCTTTTGGCGCATGTACCCTCACTCGGGTTATTTATTATATAAGAATAAATATTTGGCAGATCAAGTATGGCAAGATCGGGATAGCAATTTTCCGAAAGGCCTATTGCTTTCCCCGGAAGCCATTCAAGTGAACCGTGCTTCCCGATATGCATAATAGCATCAGCTTTAAAAATATCCCTTATCCATCTGTAATATCCAAGATACTGCCACGGGGGAGATACCTCAGGATCATGGTATATCTTTGCAGGATCTTCCAGAAAACCTCTTCTTGGCTGAACACCGATAAAAATATTACCGTTTATTATTCCCGGAATTAGCACATTATCTTTTATTACCATAACTTTTCCCGGAGCCTCGCCCCAGTCGCTTGTAAGTTTTTCCTTATTTTCCGCAGGCAAGTAATTAAAAAAATCCCCAACCTTACTGCTATCAATAGTATCTATGGCCCTTTCTAATATTTCGTCTTCACTATTCCATCTTAAATCATTAGTTGCACTTTTTAATAACATACCCATAAGCTGATCACCTGTTTGTGGAACATCATCAACCTTATAACCCTCATCATGTAAAATTTTAAGCAGATTGGCGACACTCTGAGTTGAATCAAGGCCAAACGCAGATGCTATCTGGTCATTACGTGGAGGGTAATTATGAAAGATAATAGCTATTTTCTTTTCCGGATTTGGTTTTTTTGAAAGTTTAGCCCAGTTTATGGTAAGGCGGGCTGCTTTTCCCATTCTTTCCGGAATAGGAATGAATTTTGTAATCTTAAGTCCTGTAACCTCGTCTCTTTCGCTTATCTCTCTTGTACATACAGGAATTGTAATCAAATCCCCGTCAAATTCCGGAAGGGCAACGCTCCATATTATATCCATGGGATTTAAACCCTGCTTGCTTTCAATCCAATCAGAATATTCATTATATGAATTAACTACTTTAATTACAGGTACACCAAGTTTCCTGAAAAACCATGTACGCTTATAGTTGTCATCGCTATCCCTCTCCATTGACTCAACACTGTTCTCATCTATTTTCGTACTACAAAGCGAAAAAAGTAACAACGATACCAGACAGTCTATAACGGTCCTGCCGTCAAGTTGAAAATAATTGGTAAAAAACCAGCCCATATCTTTATCTATATCCTCGGAACTTGAGCCAACTGACTCAAAACATGCAAGAACATTTGCACCTTTTTTCTCAAATTCATTAATAAAGATATCAATATATGAAGTATTTCTTGTAACCCAATCCCTCTGATAAAAAACAATACCTATTGTTGGTTTATCAGGATCAATAAACTCATCAACATATGCCCTCAGATCAGGAAGATGATCCAACTTCGGATGATAAATACCAAACCTGGGAGGACTATAAGGTTCATTATACTCCACTTTCTTTATCCCGTAATAATTAAGTAAATAAAGGAATAGATTTTTGAAATTTTCTTCACCGCTATATACTATATATTTAAAAATATTCTTATATGCCTCAATACTTACAGTTGATGTCTTTATGAGATCCGGTCTTATATCAGAACTAAAATCAAAAATACAGGTTTGTATATTCTTTTCTTCTGCTAATTTTAAAAACTCTTCATAGTAGGGAAAAGAAGTCTCACCTCCATGAAGATGGATAATGAATATATTGCTGGAATTAGCTTCTTCGCGTGCCACACTCATAAATCCTATGTCTTTTAAAGTGTCCTGATTGATTAGATTAATATCAACAATCTTTCCATATTTTTCATTAACAAAATTCAGACCTTTAGATAAAGGTAGAAGATCACTGTCAATTACGGTAAAATAAGTTATTTTAAGCATAATATTTATCTCCTTCTTTGTTTCTTGATATGACTATCTATATTTATATTACTTTTCTTGCCTTAACCTCTTTAGAGCAAAAATGTTTTATCTATTTCATTTCAGTTACAAGTTCAGGTATTTCCAATATTTCCGGTGTGGCTT
This sequence comes from Actinomycetota bacterium, assembly GCA_023488645.1. Classification (GTDB taxonomy): domain Bacteria; phylum Actinomycetota; class Humimicrobiia; order Humimicrobiales; family Humimicrobiaceae; genus JAMDDL01. The sequence continues at coordinate 21,230 of JAMDDL010000162.1, forward strand.
TTCTTCCTGTAAGAACTGTCTCTACTTTTTCTGGATTCAACTTAACAAGTTCTGTAATATCTTCAACCTTAAGCAAATTAAAATGCACTGCTATACTAATTTCATTAAATATGGTCATATCATGTTTACCTAAAGTTATTATTAATATTATTTCCTCCAAATCTACACTGACCATCTCAACATCTTTTTCCCCGGGTTCTTTTCTTATAAAATAACCGTTACCATACTGTTTTATTATCACATTATCTTTAAACCTTTCCAAAGCTTTAATCTCATTATATTTTTGCTCTTTATGAATTGGGCAAAAAAGACTTTCAAACTGTATCCTGATGCTCTGATTGCTAAACCAAGTGCAGCTGTTGTTTTCCCTTTACCATCACCCGTATAAACCTGTGTGTATCCTTTTTCTAATCCTGTCATAAAAATTCCCTTACTGTTTTATAATTAAAAATATTTATATGGAAAAATATGTTTAAATTCTAAATACCACTTATTCTTGTTTTTAATTTATTTATAATAAAATTTATATGCAAAATGCTCGCACAAAACAAAAAACTCCTGACTTTTCAGCAGGAGTTATATTTTTTAGTTCTTTTTGTTATCTTAATTGTTGTTTAATAGTATGTAGTATGTCCTAATAAATTATATATTTGTTTCCTATTAAGCTGGCCTCAATCAGATTTTTACTATTTTCACAACAAATGCATAAAGGAAAATATTTATATTGACAACAAAAAAATTACACCCTTTAAGCCGAAGAGCTGTAACATCATATCTGTCTGCATGTTTCCTGACTTACGGGACTTTACTCTTCGCCTTCCCGGCTTATTTAAAAGCTAGTGGCATTTTGAAGAGCACACACCCGATTACAGTGGCGGTACCGCTCCAGTTTTTCACTGGATTCCTTATTCAAACAGATGAATAATTAAATTTCAAACAAGCATAAAAATAATTTTAGTTATTATAACAGAAAAATAAGTAATTAAAAATAAGTCGAATTGATTTATTTTTAAATAAAAAGTATCTGAAATAGTATTGTTGCTTCATTTAAAAAAGCATCTGAAATAATTTAAAAAAACGGGAGGAACTCCCTTCATAAAATAATATTAAGAAGTTCATTATGAATTTGCTTTCGGACAGTTATACTTTCCAGTGAATATGAATATATTTTTAAACTCTTTTATTATTTATTTTATGGGAATTACGGGAATTGCCTCAATTCGGGTTTACTCATTCAAATCATACCTTAGGTATGTTTTAATAAAATTTTAATAAAATTACTTGTAATAAATTGATACATACTTTAATATTATTATGTGTTTTATCAAAAATAATTTAACTAACAGTAGTAAGGTTATTTATGCTTGGGATAAATGAAAAATTAAAAACCCTTGAAAATCAGGGGGGAACAATAAATATTGCAATATCCGGTATAGGACAAATGGGAAGCGCAATTATATGCCATCTTGGAAATATTAAATCTTTTAAAATTCTGGCAATAGCTGACAGAAACATAAATAATTGTCTAAAAAAGCTAAAAGAACTTGGATATAATGAGACTGATATTTATACCATTGAGAAATATAACCGGAATAATTTAATAAACAATAAAATAGAAATTTCTCCGGATATTTTAAAACCCGGGACCATTAATCCTGGAAATACTTATAAAAGTGATATAAGCAAAGCTATAAGTGCAGGCAAAACAATCGTTACCAATGACCTTGTCGTACTTCCCCTCATAGAAGAGGTTGATGTAATTGTAGATGCTACAGGTAATCCTGAGGCTGGAGCACAAATTGCACTCTTGGGTTTAATAAACCGCAAACACGTCGTAACTCTTAATGTTGAAACAGATACTGTAATTGGACCCCTGCTAAAGAAAATTGCCGATAATTTTGGAGTAGTATATTCTGTTGCTGCAGGAGATGAACCGGCAGCGCTGAAGGAATTATATGACTTTGCAAATGCTTTAAATCTTGAAATCGTAGCTGCAGGTAAGGGGAAAAATAATCCTCTAAATCATGAAGCTAATCCATCAACATTGGAAGAATACGCAAAAATTAAGGGCGCCAGTGTAAAAATGATGACTTCTTTTGTTGACGGTACAAAATCAATGATCGAAATGGCTTGTTTCTCCAATTCTACGGGAATAATTCCTGACTGCAGGGGAATGCACGCTCCGAGGGTAGACTTAAAAGATTTAACGAATGTTTTTAGTTTGAAAAAAGATGGTGGAATCCTTGATAAAAAAGGTGTTGTTGATTTTGTGATTGGAAATGTAGCACCAGGAGTTTTCTTAATATACACAACCGAACAGGAAGTATTAAAGAAAGAACTAAAATATCTCCTGTCCAGCGACGGTCCAAACTATCTGCTGTATAGACCATTCCATTTAGCAAGTATTGAAGCCCCATTATCAATTGCAAGAGCATATTTCTATAACGAGCCTACTATAGTTGCAAAGAACGGGCTTGTTTCAGAAATCATAACCGTTGCTAAAAAGGATTTAAAACGAGGGGAAATTTTAGATGGTATAGGTGGTTATACAGCATATGGTCTCATTGAAATATATAACAATGCAAAAAAGGAAAACCTCCTGCCTATTGGATTATGTGAAGGAGCAGTAGTTAAAAAAGAGATAAAAAAAGGCGAAGTCATCAATTGCGATGCTGTTGAAGTTAATGCTGATTCAGTAATTTATAAATTAAGAAAACTTCAGGAAATATTAATAAGCTGATTTTAAAGGTTGTTAACAATGATGCAATTACCGGCAATTTTTGAAATATATAAGCCCTATATAGAAAAAGAAATAAAATCCTTACTTAGCAATACAGAGCTGTTAAAGATTTCAAAAAATAAGATTGCTCTTTATGAAATGATGGCTTACCACATGGGCTGGGCTGATGAAAATGGAACAAAGGTAATATCAAACAGTGGAAAATATCTAAGAGCTACTCTTGCATTGCTTTCCTGTGAATCAATATGCGGTGATTTTAAAAAAGCATTACCGGCAGCTGCTGCGATAGAATTAATTCATAACTTCTCGCTTGTCCATGATGATATCCAGGATGGAGATGAAATAAGAAGACACAGGCCAACCGTTTGGAAGATATGGGGAAAACCCCAGGCAATAAATGTAGGAAGCGCGATGAAGACACTCGCAAATTTATCAGTACTTAATCTTCAAAGAAATAATATCCCGCCAAATAAATTAATTGAAATTTTAAAAATTTTGGATGAAAGCTGTCTTCGTATGCTTGAGGGACAATTTTTAGATATAGACTTTGAAATAAGACCGGATGTTGACATTGCTGACTACCTTAAAATGATAGAAAGAAAAACCGCAGCATTAATTGAATGCGCCCTTCAAATTGGTGCAGTTACTGTCATAAATTATTCAAAAATTAAACCATTTAAAAATTTCGGAAAATATTTAGGCCTGGCATTTCAGATAAGAGACGACATCCTCGGAATTTGGGGAAATGACAAAAAAACAGGCAAACCAAGTGGAAACGACCTTAGAAAAAAGAAAAAAACTTTTCCTATTGTTTATGTTTTATCAAATGCTGACAGGATTTCAAGGCAAAATTTTCTTAAAATTTACAGTAAAGAAATTATTTACGATGAAGATATAGAAAAAATACTTGATATATTAGGTAATTTAAACATCAGAGAAATCAGCGAAAAGAAAACAGAAGAATTTTATAATCTGGCTTTAGCCGAAATTAAAAAGCTTCCCGTGAATACTGAAAAAATAATGTATTTTGAAGAAATATCAAATTTTCTGATAAATCGTGATTTTTAAATATTTTTTTATTTAATAAATTTTTTTTATTTAATAAAATGCCTGACAAAAAAAACTTTTTACTTAAAGAAGAAAATAAACTTGATAAAATAGATTCAGAGCTCTCAAACGGCAGGAGAAAAGAAGAACACCTGTTTATAGCATTAAATAAAGATGTAAGTTTTAAAAAAACAAATTCCGGATTTGAAAACTACTATTTTATTCATCAGGCACTTCCAGAAATAGATCTGAATGAAATTAACCTTTCAACCGATGTTTTTGGGAAAAAATTAAGGTTACCCCTTATGATCTCTCCCCTTGTAGGCGGAATAGAAATCACAGGAGAAATTAATAAAAATCTGGCTAAAGTCGCCAGCATATGTGGAATAGCAATGGGTGTTGGTTCGCAAAGAACCGGCATAGAAAATACTAAAACTGAAAAGACATATCAGGTAAGAGATATTGCCCCGGATATTCTTTTGTTTGCCAATCTGGGTGCCGTTCAATTAAATTACAGTTTTGGAATAAAAGAGTGCAAAAAGGCAATAAATATGATTGATGCAGATGGTATAATCCTTCATTTAAATTCACTTCAGGAAGCGTTTCAACATGAAGGAAATCATAATTTTAAAAATCTCCTTATGAAAATTGAAGAAATTTGCAGATCAATAGATCACCCTGTTATTGTCCGCGAAGTTGGTTTTGGTATCTCCAAAGAAGTGGCCGGCAAACTTATCAAAACGGGGGTAAGCGGGATTGATGTTGGTGGTGCCGGAGGAACATCCTGGGTTGAAGTTGAAAAGTTAAGATCAGGCAGCAGTATTATAAAAAATGTTGCTGAAAGTTTTTCTAACTGGGGAATTCCAACAACAGAAAGTATAAAACTGGTAAAAGAGGCAGTTTCAAAAAATAATAAAATCCTTGTTATTGCCAGTGGCGGAATTAGAAGTGGTGTTGATGTGGCAAAATCTATAGCACTGGGAGCAGACATTGCCGGAATAGCACTCCCTGTTCTTAAAAATATACAAGTCTCTATTGAAAGCTGTATAAATTACATTAAGGAAATAGAGATGGGTTTAAAAATTGCAATGTTCGGAATAGGCGTATTAAACATCAATGAATTAAAAAATACAAGATACCTGAAAGAGAAAACATAAATTGATTTATTCTGCTAAATTATCAGGAAAAATAATAAAACACATATTTTTAAATCGCCTTAAGGGAAATTATAAATTTCCATATGTCCTTATGCTTGAGCCTTTATTTAAATGTAACCTGAATTGCAAGGGCTGCGGGAGAATTAGAGAATATAAGGATATATTAAATAAAAGATTATCGTTAGAAGAATGCATGGATGCCGCTAAACAGGCAGGAGCACCAGTTGTTTCAATAACGGGCGGGGAGCCTCTTCTTCATCCGCAAATAAAGGAAATTATAAACTCACTCCTTGAGAAAAAATATTTTGTTTATCTCTGCACAAATGGTTTGCTTTTAAAAGATTTTTTAGATGAAATCAAGCCTGCAAATGAATTGAGTCTTGTCGTACACATTGATGGTCTGTCAAAAAATCATGACAGCTTATCAGGACAAAAAGATGTATTCTTCAAGGCAATGGAAGGTATAACTAAAGCTGTAAGGCTTAATTTTAAGGTACGAACAAACACAACAATTTATAAAAATTCAGACATAAAGGAAATTTTAAATTTATTTTCTTTTCTGATGAAAACAGGAGTTCAAAGCGTTATGGTCTCCCCTGCTTTCAGTTATGAGCAGGTTGAAAATGAATTGTTCTTAAATAAATTGGATACTCATAAAATATTTAAAGAAATTTACAATAATTTAAATGGTATAAAAATATATAACACTCCTCTTTATTGGGAATTTTTAACAGGAAAACGCACCCTGCAATGCACTCCATGGGCAAATCCTGCTTTTAATCCAAATGGATGGAAAAGCCCGTGCTATTTAATAACTGATTGCCATTACTCTACTTATAGTGAATTTTTAAAAAATACGGATTGGGAAAAATATGGCACTGGAAAAGATCCGAGATGTGAAAATTGCATGATGCATAGCGGTTTTGAAGCAAGCTCAATAATGAGTATAAGGATAAATGATTTACTAAAAATAATTAAATGGAGCTTTACGGGCAGGATAAAATGAAAGTTTTACTTACAGGTGCAACAGGTTTTATCGGAGGGAACATTGCACGCAAACTTTGTGAAAACGGTTTTGAAACTAAGGTGCTGGTAAGAGAAAACAGTAATATTTTAAACATTGAAAAATTACCTGTAATAATTTCTTATGGTGATCTTTGCGATAAAAACTCTCTTCAAAAAGCATTAAAAGGTTGTAATGGTTTATTCCATACCGCTGCCAAGTATTCTTTCTGGGCAAAAAACCCTGAGAGTTTCTATAAAGTAAACGTTGAGGGAACAAAAAATATAATTAATGCAGCTATTGAAGCAGGTGTTGAAAAAATAGTATATACAAGCAGTGAATCTACCATTAAGCTGCCTGGAAAGAATGAATCAAGCAATAAAAGTAATAAAAACAATCAAAAAATAAACCATTACGAGATAGATGATATCAATTGTGTTGCTGGTGATTACAAAAAATCAAAAATTCTTGCTGAATTAGAAGTTTTAAAAATGATTGAAAAAAAATGGCCTGTAATAATAATAAATCCTACTACCCCTATAGGACCAGGGGATGTTAAACCTACTCCAACGGGCAAAATTATCCTGGATTATTTAAATAGAGAAATGCCGGCTTATGTAAATACAGGTTTAAACATTGTGGATGTTGAAGATGTTGCCATAGGGCACATCCTTGCATTTCAAAAAGCTAAGATTGGTAAGAGATATATTATTGGAAATAAAAATTTAACACTTAAACAAATATTTGAAATCCTCGAGAATATTACAAAAATAAAAGCTCCAAAAGTTGAAATCCCACTATGGATTGCGAAGTTACTTGGATACATAGATGAATTTTTTTCCGGAAAAGTTTTAAAAAAATATCCAAAAATACCTGTAGCGGCTGTTAAAGCTGCTTACAAATATAGATTCTTTGACTGTTCTAAAGATATTGAAGAACTTGGAATTGAACTTACACCTGTAGAAATATCATTTGAAAAAGCTATTAAATGGTTTAAGGACAACAGATATGTCAAAAATTGATTTAAAAAAGCTAAATGCCTGTATATCTGATGCTAAAAATTATTTATTATCACTACAGCAAAATGAGGGATACTGGGCTGGTATCCTCGAAGCTGATGTCAGTGTAGTTGCAGGTTTTATACCACTCTTAAGGTTTTTAGGTATAAGAGACAGAGAAAAGGATAAAAAAGCTTATAATTATTTACTTGAAAGACAGAACAATGACGGATCCTGGAGTCTTTACTTTAAAGGATCCGGAAGTCTGGATGTTACTGTTCAATCATATTTCTGTTTGAAGATGATTGGAGTATCTCCCGAAAAAGAATTCATGCAAAAAGCCAGAAATTTTATTTTAGATAGCGGTGGAATTGAAAATACAAACACTTATACTAAAATAATACTTGCTTTATTTGGTCAATATCCATGGAATGGCCTTCCTGTAATACCGCCTGAGATAATTTTATTACCCAATTGGTTTTATATAAATATCTATGATTTTTCAAGCTGGACAAGGGCGACAATAATGGCTTTCAGTATTATTCTCACGTTAAAACCCATATATAAAATAAGTAAGGATGAAAACATTTTTGAGTTATACAGGGATCAGAAAAATATTTACTGCGGAACAACTATCAGAAAAAGAAAATTTTTTGATCTCGAAACAATTTTTATTCTTTTTAATGAGGCACTCAAATTATGGGAAAAAATACCATCAAAAGCTAAATTTGGAAGAAGAAATGCTTTAAAAAAAGTTGAAAAATGGATACTGGAGCACCAGGAAGAAGATGGGAGCTGGGGTGGTATAATGCTGCCATGGCTTTTTTCACTAATAGCCTTAAAATGCCTTGGTTATAAAAATGACCATCCGGTAATTAAAAAAGGTCTTGAAGGTTTGGATAATTTTGTAATTAAAGATACAAATATAATTATCTTACAACCAGCCACCTCCCCAATCTGGGATACGGCTTGGGCAATAATTGCTATCGCCGGGTCCGGGATCAATGAAAATTATGCTGCTTTAAAAAAAGCAGCAAACTGGCTTTTAAAAAAACAGGTAAAAATTAATGGGGACTGGAAGATAAAAAATCCACATATCAATCCAGGCTGCTGGTCATTTGAGTTCTATAATAATTTCTACCCTGACATAGATGATACTGCAATAGTTTGCTATGCACTTCACTTAGTAGATTCTGATGATAATTACGCCAAAAGTGAAGCAATAAAATCAGGGATTGAATGGGTAATTAACATGCAAAATAGTAATGGCAGTTGGGCTGCTTTTGATAGAAATAACAACAAAAAGCTATTAAGGCATATCCCCTATGCAGATTTTATAACTCCTGTTGACTTTGGAAGCCCGGACATTACTGCTCATGTTATCGCTGTGCTTGGACAATTAGGATATTCAAAAGACTTTAAACCAAATAAAAAAGCTCTAAAATACTTAATTGAGACTCAGGAAAAAGATGGAAGCTGGTATGGCAGATGGGGTGTTAATTATATTTACGGTACAAGTAAGGTTCTCCAGTCATATGAATCTTTGAAATTATTAAATAATTTTTCCGATCCTTTGCTAAATTCATCAATCAGCAAGGCATTAAGCTGGCTTGAAAAATGTCAGAATAAAGATGGTGGTTGGGGGGAAAGCTGCCTATCCTATGAAACAGGAAAATATGTTCCCTTAGGTGAAAGCACAGCTTCGCAAACATCCTGGGCAGTTACAGGATTATTAGCTATTGATAAAAAAAATCCAGCTATTGATAAAGGTATTGACTTTCTGATTAATACACAGAATAGAAATGGAAGCTGGGATGAAGAATATTACACTGGTGGAGGTTTTCCAGGAACATTTTATCTTAAATATGAACTGTATAAAGATTACTTTCCTTTAATAGCATTACTGAAATATAGAAATAGCCTTGAAGAATAATGATAAATTAAAAATATAAATGGTGAATTTTATTTGAAAAAAAGACTTTTAAAAAATAAAAAAGTACAAAAAAAGATAGATGATATTAATTTTGAGGATAGAGTCCTGCTTTTACCTCACTGCTTAAGACCAAGTAAATCATGCAGCGCAAAAATGAGTAAAAATGGCCTTATCTGTAAAGATGATTGCAATATTGATTGTTCAATAGGACATTTAAGAAAACTTGCTGAAAAATTGGGATACAAGGGTATCTGTATTGCACCAGGAGGTGCAATGACAATAAGGTTTATTATAGAAAATCAGCCTAAGGGAATTGTGGCAATAGCCTGCAGAAAAGAGCTCGAAGAAGGTATTGAAGCAATAAATGAAATTACTAAAAAAAATAAATTAAACGGCAATATGCCTGCAATTGCTGTTGTGCCATTAATCAAAGATGGATGTGTTGATACAATTGTTGATCTGGAAGAAGCAAAACGGATTGTCATGTTAAAAAAAGAGGTTAACAAAAAATGATATGCGAAATTGCACCTGCAAAAATAAATCTGACACTTGAAATTTTAAATAAGAGAAATGATGGATATCATGAAATAAAATCAGTTATGCAGACTATTGACATATGTGATGTTTTAACTTTTTGGGAAAACGAATGGATACAAGTTATCCCTGAATACAGCAATCTTCCGCCAGAGGACACTTTGCCCGATTTTGATAATTTTAATTATTTTAGCAACAATCTTGTTTACAGAGCTGCTATGGTTTTAAGAGAATTAACCGGATATAAAGATGGGGCAGTTATTCAACTTAAAAAAAATATTCCATCTTCTGCTGGTTTAGGTGGTGGCTCAAGCGATGCGGCTGCTACACTAAAGGGTTTAAATAAATTGTGGAATTTAAAATTATCAACTAAAGAATTGGCTGAAATTGGTTCAAAAATAGGTTCTGACATACCATTTTTTATTTATGGTGGAACTTGTCTTGCAACAGGACGGGGTGAAATCATAGAAAAAATAAAACCCTTACCAAAAAAGTGGCTTGGTATTATTTTGCTTCCTTTAAAAATTCCGGAAAAGACTAAAAAAATATATTCTCATATTACTTCAATAAACTACTCATCAGGTGAAACAACAACTGTTCTGGTAGAAAATATTAAAAATGGTCATAATGAAAATAAACTGGATCATTTTAACGGGAAATTTGAAAATTTTATTTTTAATGTTTTTGAAATGGTATATAAAAATAGTTTTAAAGAATATAATGACTGGACTGAAAAATTAAATAATATCATTAACAAACCATTCCATTTATCAGGTAGCGGACCATCTATATTTTATATTTCAAATTCAGAATTTGAAATTAAAGAAATAATTAAAGAGATTAAGGAAGAATTAAATTTAAATAAATATATAGCTCAGACAGTACCCTGATATGACATTTAAAGAAAAAAGCAAAGCAACTAAGAATAAAATATTAGAATCAGCAATTTCAATCTTTTCTATAAAAGATTATGAAAAAACAGACATAAATGAAATATGTGAAAAAGCCTGTATCTCAAAGGGCGCATTTTATTACCATTTTAATAGCAAGCAGGATCTATTATTAGCTCTTTTAAACCAATGGATGGATAGTATTGCAGATATTCTTGATAAAGCAGATAAAGAATCAAAGGATTTAGCTTCCACTTTAATCAATTTACCCGATAAATTGAAATCTGCTTTTACAAAAGATCTTAATCAAATAACAATATTTCTGCAATTTTATATCAAAGGTATATCAGACCCGGCACTTAAAGATACAGTTAAGACTTCTTATGAAAATTTTTTAGACTTCTTTTCGGGAATTATAAATAAGTCAGGTGCTAAAAAATTTAATCCAAGAAAAACTTCAAGAATACTTTTTGCGCTTACAATCGGACTTTTAACACAGGGTTTAATTGATCCTGAAGGCGAAGATTGGGAGAATTTTGCACGGGAATGTATAGAATTCTTTGTGACTTAAATATTTAACTGCATCATCTAAAACTGCATTGCTTTTATATGATCTGCTTCTGTTGTTTACAATTATTTCCTTATATTTCTGCAAAGGACTCTCTTGCAGCTTCGAGTGTTGTTTTTATATCCTCTTCACTATGTGCTAAAGACATAAATAAAGTTTCAAATGGAGAAGGCGCAAAATAAACACCTCTTTTAAGCATTGACCAGAAAAAACTGGAGTATTTATCCAGATCTGAATTAACAGCAGTATTGTAGTCTATGACCTGCTTTTCAGTAAAAAAAATAGATAGCATGCTTCCTGCACTGTTTATTCTTACATTTATCCCTGTTTCACTTGCTGCCGCTTGCAACCCTTCCGTTAATTCTTTCGTACGGCTAAACAACTGTTCATACACTCCAGGTCTCTGTAAAATCCTGATTGTGGCTAATCCGGCACTCATCGCCAGGGGATTTCCTGAAAGGGTTCCTGCCTGATAAACTGGCCCAGTTGGTGAAATCATCTCCATAATTTCTTTTTTACCTCCATAAGCACCCACCGGCAATCCCCCGCCAATAACTTTACCAAGACATGTAATATCCGGATCTATTTTGTATAATTTTTGAGCTCCACCCAAACCCACTCTGAATCCACTCATTACCTCATCAAAAATAAGCAGTGCTCCATAGTCTTTGGTAATTTCTCTTAACCCTTCCAGAAAGCCTGAAACTGGAGGAATACATCCCATGTTGCCTGCTACCGGTTCTACTATAACTGCTGCGATATTTTCCCCTTCCTGTCTAAATATTTCATTAACCATATCAAAATTATTGTAGGAAGCAATGATTGTATTTTTTGCAACATCCGGAAGAACACCGGGGCTGATTGGTATTCCTAAAGTTAATGCACCGGATCCCGCTTTAATTAAAAAAGAATCTGCGTGGCCATGATAGCAGCCTTCAAATTTAATTACTTTATTCTTTTTAGTATAGCCGCGGGCGAGACGCAAAGCACTCATTGTGGCCTCGGTACCGGAATTAACCATTCTGACCATCTCTATTGAAGGGACAGCATCAATAATTAACTTCGCCAGTTCAGTTTCTAATTTGGTTGGAGCACCAAAACTTATACCTGTTGCCAAAGTATCCGTTATAGCTTCCACTACTTCAGGATGCAGATGCCCAAGTATTAATGGACCCCAGGATCCGACATAGTCAATGTATCCATTTCCATCCACATCATAAATCTTAGAGCCTTTCCCGCTTTTTATGAACACAGGCTCTCCGCCGACACCTTTAAATGCCCTTACAGGACTGTTAACTCCTCCCGGAATACACTTTTTTGCCTGCTGGTAGTACTCACTGGATTTTTCAAATCCTTTGTGCATAAAATCCTCCTTCAATTAAAGAGCACTATGTAAAATATTTTATACTGCTTTTCTTTAACTCTTCTATAGTAAACAACAACTTATATTTATCAACTTTAACAACTCTGGCTATTTTTTCAACAATCTGCCGGCATTGTTTTCTGGTTTTCCCATGTATCATGGTAAATAAATTATACTGCCAATCAGCATTGCGGGGCCGTTGATAACAATGGGAGACTTCGGCAAACTGCGTCATTAACCGCCCTGCTTCTTCTATACGCTCATCATCAACATCCCATGCAACCATAGCATTGGCAATAAAGCCTACTTTTTTGTGGTTTAGTGTTGCTCCAAATCGTCTTATTATACCCATGGCAACATATTCTTCGATTTTATCAAGAAGCCTTTTTTCAGTTATTCCCAGCTTATCAGCAATTAATTTAAAGGGTTTCTCAACTAAAGGCAGGTCATCCTGCAATACTTTAATAATTGTAATATCTAATTCAGACAACATTTTACACTTCATTTACATTAAAGATGGCATTTATCTTAAAAACTTTAACAGCAGGCAAATTTATAATGTCTTCAATTCCCGTATCCCGTCTAATTTCCATAAATATACGGTTTATTGCTTCATTGTCGGGAGCAATAAGTGTAAACCACATGTTATACTTGTGTTTCCGCAGGTAATTATGAGTTACATCAGGAATTGAATTAATAATCTCTGCAACTTCATTGATGTTTGATTTTGGGACCTTAATAGCACACAAGGTGCTTTCATAGCCAAGCTTTTTGGAGTCAAAAATCACACCTAATCTTCTAATAATTCCCTTTTTTTTAAAGTAATTTATTTTAGAAATTACATCCTTCTCGGATATTCCAAGTCTTCGGGCTAGCTTTAAATAGGGTCTGCTGTCAACAGGAAAATTATCCTGGATAAGGTTTAACAGTTTTCTATCAATATTATCCACTTGTTTTACACACCCCGTCTTTCCTGGTAGATGCACCAGGGATCTTCCGCCATATAATCTCCGTCATTATAAAAAGCCGCTCTTGCCCTGCAGCCTCCGCATATTTTCTGGTAACGGCAAGTCCCGCAGCCACCTTTATATTCACAGGTGCGAAGTTTCTTAAACACCTTGCTGCCGGACCAGATTTCGCTAAAAGGAGTTTTTCGCACATTTCCTGCTTCAATATCCAAATATGCACATGGCTGCACCTTTCCTTCAGGACTTATTATGCAATAGGCTATTCCTGCCAGGCAGCCTCTGCCAAAGCGTAAATCCATCCCCATTTCTTTAGCGATACATATGAACTGGGGAGCACAGACAGGCTTTATTTCTATTTTTACTTCTCGCTGTTTTTCCATTAGTTTAACAAGCAAGTCTTCATATTGCCTGGCTCTTAAGGACTCTTCTTCAATATTTTTAGCCCTGCCTGCTGGTACGAGGAAAAATATATGATGAGCAACAGCCCCTGTTTCAACTGCAAAATCTGCAATATCTAATACTTCATGCTGGTTCCAATCCATTACAGTTGTGTGAATCTGAAAAGGCAGCTGTACTTCCCTGCAGTACTTCATGCCCCGTACTGCTTTATCCCATGCACCAGGATACCCTCTTAGCATGTCATGCTTTCTCCTTTTTATGCTGTCCAAGCTTATTCCTATTCGCATAACACCCGAATCTTTTAATTTCTGCGCTATTTTTTTAGTAATAAGGACCCCATTGGAACCCAAAACAGGTCTCAGGCTTAATTTTCTTGAATGTTCTATCAATTCATAAATATCAGAACGCATTAACGGCTCTCCACCACTGAAGATCATGATTTTAAATCCTGCTTTAGCAATTTCATCAAGTAGCAATTTACCTTCTCCGGTGGTTAATTCTTTACTGGCTTTTACTCCGGCATCTCTATAGCAATGCCTGCAAAACATATTACACTGGTTAGTGGTGTTCCAGGAAATTATCATTTATAACCCGCCTTCAGCAACATTTTCAACATCTTTTTTTATCCATCCTGCCACCTCTTTTGCAAAATAAGTAATAATTATATTTGCCCCGGCTCTTTTTATACTGAGCAATATCTCTTCGATAACTTTCCGTTCATCTATCCAGCCTCTCATAGCTGCAGCTTTAACCATGGAATACTCACCACTGACATTGTAAGCTGCTACCGGGTAACCAAGCTCCTTAATTCTTCGAATTATATCTAAATAGGCAAGAGCAGGCTTAACCATAACAATATCAGCTCCTTCTTCAATATCAAGCCGGGTTTCCCTGACAGCCTCATCACTATTGGCTATATCCATCTGATAACCGAGACGGTTACCAAATCGGGGTGCAGAACCAGCTGCTTCCCTAAAAGGACCATAAAAAGCTGAAGCATATTTGGCTGAATAAGCCATAATAGGAATATTAATAAAGGAGTTGGCATCCAAAGCTTTTCTTATCGACCCGACCATGCCATCCATCATAGCAGAAGGGGCAACCATATCAGCACCGGCATAAGCATGTGAAACAGCTATTTTAGCAAGCAATTCTAAAGTCGGATCATTTAACACTTCACCGTCACTGTTTATAACTCCACAATGTCCATGGATAGTAAATTCACACAGACAAACATCTGTAATGACTGCTATATCCGGGAAATTCTTTTTAATTGCTCTGACAGCATTCTGAACAACTCCCTGATCAGAATATGCCTGCGTACCTGATTCATCCTTTTGCCCGGGAATGCCAAACAGAAGTACTGCAGGAATGCCGACTTTTATTGCTCCCTCAACTTCCTTCAATAAATTGTCACAAGAAAGCTGGTAGATACCTGGCATTGAAATTACAGGATTTTTTATATTTTTACCCTCCGCTACAAACAGAGGATATACTAAATTATTGATTTGAAGTGAACTTTCACGCACAATTTTACGCAACTTTTCATTTTGTCTTATCCTTCTTAGTCTTATTACTGGAAACAATTTTTTTACCTCCTGTACTTTATAAAACTGACTAAACAATTTCTTCATCTGACAAGTAACAAGCTGGATCAGATCCCCAGAAATCACCCGTAATTGCTTCTGCTCTGGTTCTACAGTTGCCGTTACAAACTTCCAGCCACTTGCATGCAGCACATCTGCCTTTAAGCAGGTGCTTCCTGTTTTTCAGGCCGGCTAATATCGGGTTACCAGTGTCGGTCCATATCTGGCCAAAAGGTCTTTCTCTTACATTCCCAAAAGTATAGTGCTGACTAAATTGGTCGGGGTGTACATATCCCAGGCTATCCACATTTGCAAAAGCCATACCGGAGCGGTTGCCTCCATTTATTTTCATCAATTCATAAACTTCTTGTGCACAGCCGGGATTAGTTTCTTTCAGTTTCAGGTATAGATAAATTGCATCAGCATGATTATCCACTGTCAATATTTCCTTATCTAAACCCCGGCGATGGAAGTCTATGGTCCTCTCAATTATAATATCCATTACCTGCCGTGACTCTTCATGGGTAATATCCTCATTAATCATTTCACTTCCCCTGCCGGAATAAACCAGATGATAAAAACATACCCTGTTGATATTCTCTTTCTCTATCAGGTCGAAAATATTATTTAACTCTTTAAAATTATGACGGTTAATAGTAAAGCGCAGCCCTACCTGTAAGCCCGCGCCAACACAATTTTCTATTCCACGGAGCGCAGTATTAAAAGCACCCTTTTTGCCTCTAAATTTATCATTTGTTTCCTGCAAACCATCCAGGCTGATACCAACATAGTCGACTCCTATTCCCTTAAGCCTTTCACTCACTTTTTTTGTAATTAAAATGCCATTAGTCGAAATAGTAGATCTGATACCACTATTTACAGCCTTCTCAACCAGTTTGAAGATATCTTCTCTTATTAATGGCTCTCCTCCAGAAAACAGCAGAACGGGCACTTTAAAATCAGATAAATCTTTAATGAATTTTACCGCCTCTTCATGTGTCATCTCGCCTTCATACTTTTTATTTTCTGAATTTAAGTAACAGTGCATGCACTTCAAATTGCACGTTCTGGTAACATTCCAGACCACTACAGGCCCCTTTCCTTCACTTGTGCCATTTACCTGGTTTTTTGAATTATGGGAATACCTGAGGCTATCGCCAAAATTTTTAGATCCAATTAAAAATTTCGTTGCACTTATAATGTTTGTCACACCTCTCTAATATGTCTAATATACGACGGGCGGATAATCGCATCTATCAACCCTTCAATAGTATATTCAGCTGCCTCCACATCAACTTTGATTCCCATCTCTCTGGCAGTAGCAGTAGTGATTGGGCCAATTGATGCAACACATACACTATTTAACAGTGATGCTAACTCTCTTTGAGGCAACCTTAACAACTCTACAAAGTTTTGAACAGTAGATGAACTGGTAAAAGTAATGATTTGGATCTCATTATTTAACATCATTTGATGAAGCAAATCAGCATTGGCATCACTTTTTTTTGTTTTATAAGCTACAACATCATCAACTTGCGCACCTATCTCTTTAAGAGTATCAGGCAGAATTTTACGGGCATTATCTGATCTTGGCAGCAATATTTTATCATCACTTTTAATTTTATGCTTTAAGCCTGTGATAATAGCTTCCGCCCGATATTCATCCGGAACATAATCTGCTATTAATCCTTTTTCTTCCAGAGCCTGCTTTGTCTTCGGCCCAATAGCACAAAGAGAAGCATTTTGAAGCACCCGAACATCTTTACCCAGCTTAAATAGCCTTTTAAAAAAATACTGTACTCCATTAACGCTGGTAAAAATAATCCAGTTATACTGATTTACCTTCATAATAGCCTTATCAAGCCCGGAATTGTCAGCTTCTGAAATCTTAATAGTTGGGAACTCATAAGGTTCTCCGCCAAGCTCTTCAATTCTTTTTGAAAACTCGCCAGCCTGGTTTTCCGGCCTGGTCACCAGCACTCTTTTCCCGAATAAGGGTTTACTTTCAAACCATTTCAATTTTTCCCGCATTTTTACTACTTTCCCAACAATAATAACTGCAGGATTTTTAAACATTGCTTTATCCCTTTTAACTATTATATTTTCAAGTGTCCCGACAAGAGTTTGCTGCCGGGGTCTGGTTCCCCAACTGATCAGAGCAATAGGAGTATCTTTGGGACATTCGTTTTCAATCAGCTTATCAACAATTTCAGGAAGATTTCCCATACCCATCAAAAAGACAAGCGTCCCGATATCAGTAGATATTTTATCCCATTGGATATTTGAATTCCCCTTGGCAGGATCTTCATTTCCAGTAATTACAATAAAAGATGAGGCAATGTTGCGGTGAGTAACAGGAATGCCTGCATATGCCGGAACTGCTGTCGCAGAAGTTATCCCGGGAACAATTTCAAAAGGAATATCATTTTCTTTTAAAAACTCTGCTTCCTCACCTCCACGTCCAAATATGAACGGGTCACCTCCCTTTAGCCGGACTACTATTTTGCCTTCTTTTGCTTTATCAACCAGTAAGTTATTAATTTCATGCTGTTTTAAAACCTGACGGTTTGGACCTTTACCTGCAAAAATAAGCTCAACATCAGATTTTGCATGTGTTAAAAGATTTTGTCCAATAAGACGATCATAAATAATAACATCAGCTTTTTGTATACATTCCAATCCTTTTACAGTAATTAAACCCGGATCACCCGGACCTGCCCCAACCAGATAAACCATGGATTTATACATATTTTTTTAATACCTCTTAAATTAATTCCTGATTTGTTTTAATATTTCTCCTGCACCCTGATCTATTAAACTACTTGCCAATCTCTGGCCCAGCACTTCAGGAAAATCCGGACTGCCGCTATCCACGGCTTTTAATATCCTTGTACCATCAAGACTGCCAATCAATCCCCTTAGCATCAGCTTATCATCAACAACCAGACCCAATGCTCCAACCGGTGTCTGGCAGCCTCCCCCTAAAGTTCGAAGCATAGCTCTTTCAGCTCTGACAGCAGAATCGGTGTTACTGTGATTTAAGACTGCAACAAGATCCAGTATCCCTTTATCACTTTGTCTGATTTCTATTCCCAACGCGCCCTGCCCGATAGCTGGTAAAAATTCTTCCGGGTTAAGTCTTTCTGTTATTTTATCACCCCAGCCAAGACGCTCTATACCTGCAGCAGCCAATACCACAGCCTGATAATCCTGTTCGGCAAATTTCCGTATCCTTGTATTTAAGTTGCCGCAGATATCTTTAATTATAAAATCCTGCCTCATGTTGAGTAACTGCGAACGTCTCCGTAAACTGCTTGTTCCTACAACAGCTCCTTTGGGTAAATCCAGGAGCTTTACACCACTTTTGGAAATTACTACGTCGGCAGGGTCATGACGTTCTGTAATAGCGCCAATAATTAAACCAACTGGCAGAGAAGTTGGTAAGTCTTTCATGCTATGAACAGCAATGTCAATTTCTTTATTTAATAGTGCTATTTCCAATTCTCTGGTAAAGAGCGCCTTGTCGTTTATCTTATCGAGGGCTGTATTAAGCATCCTGTCGCCTTGTGTTTTTATGGTTTTTATTTCCATACTTAATTTAGGATATCGCAGCTGCAAAATTCTCTTTACCCAACTGGCCTGCCAAAGTGCAAGTAAACTTTCCCTGGTTCCTATAATTATTTTTCTAACCATTAATTTTTCCTTTTTTCAACAGCAAATTTCATTTTTTAACAATGGTTCCTCTTAATTAACGATGTTCTACTTAAGATTATTTTCCGGTTTTTCCCAATGACTTTCAACTTCCAGATTAAACAGGTTTTTGGTAAGCTCCAAGTAAAGATGTCCCCTGCTTGTACCGGCATAGTTCTTTAAATTAACTACAGGATCATGCAGCAATGAATTTACAATAGAACCAGCCATAGAAGAAATTGCCCTTCTTTGCCTTGAAGATAAATCACCTGATTTATTAAAAGTCCTGGTTATTTCCCTTTCTTTGATTTTTTTACCTTTATCCTTTAACGCCATAATTGTTGGAATTACAAAGAGCGAATTAATCCAATTTAAAAATTTGTCCATTTCTTCTTCAAGAATCTTTTCAGCTTTTACTGCCTCATTTTTTCGCTCTTCCAGGTTTTTATCAACTACTTGCTCAAGATCATCTATATCCAGCAGGCTTACTCCCGGTAAATTTCTTATTTGGGGATCTATATCTCTGGGCACAGCAATATCTATAATGAAAATTTTGCGGTTATTTCTATTTAACATTACTTTTTCCATTTGTTCCATACTTAGAATATGTTTGGATGAAGATGTACAGCTAATTACTATATCTGCTATTTCTAAACATTCTGTTAAGTTTTCAAATTTGACTGCCCTGCCGTCAAATTGTTTTGCTAAATCCTGGGCTTTTTGATAAGAGCGGTTTGAAATAAGGATATTTTTAATCCCGCTGGCTATTAAATGTTTTGCAACCAGATTGCTTATTTTGCCTGTGCCAATAATCAGGGCAGAATAGCCGCTCAGGTCACCAAAAATCTGCTTTGCTTTTTCAACTGCTGCATAACCTATAGACACTGAATTCTTATCAATATCTGTTTCAGTTCTCACCCTTTTGCCAACTGTTATCGCCCGCTGAAAAAGGATGTTTAAAACTGCGTTGCTTGCACCGCACTCGCAGGCAATCTGGTACGCCTCTCTAACCTGCCCAAGAATTTGAGATTCACCAAGAACCATCGAGTCTAATCCGGCAGCTACTCTGAACAGGTGCCTGACAGCATTTTCACATGCAGGAGAATAAAAATAATGGCGCTTATCTGAAAAATCTATCTTAGTATATTCTTGTATAAAATTATGAATGCTTTTTATTCC
Source organism: Actinomycetota bacterium (assembly GCA_023488645.1). GTDB lineage: Bacteria > Actinomycetota > Humimicrobiia > Humimicrobiales > Humimicrobiaceae > JAMDDL01. The sequence goes on from JAMDDL010000162.1 coordinate 41,285, forward strand.
AGCTTCTTCATCAGTCGTGGCAGCGTAAATTTCCATTCTATTGCATGTAGATAAGACGACACAACCAGAAATAGCATTGCATTTTTTAATTTCTGTCAGAATATATGGAATTTCATGTCTGGGAAAAGCCAGTTTTTCCCTCATCTCTAAAATAGCTGTTTTATGATTTATTCCGACAACAATGATAAACATTCTTCAACCCGTTCTTCTGCCAAATAGTCTTTCCCGTCTTTTAGCAATTGTAATATGTCTGAATCTATCAAACGCTGAAAAATTTCATTTCTTACAGCAGGGTCATCACATTCTGCCAGTACCTGCTGCCTTACCCGGCCCATGATTTCCAAAAACTTTTCATATTCTTTCCCGAACTGTTTTTCCAGTTCCATTCTCAATCTAACAGCAAGCAAAGGACTTTTGCCTCCGGTAGATATGCTTATTACCAAATCTCCCCGTCGGATTACAGATGGAATAAAAAAGTTACACAAATCCGGTGAATCCACAACATTTACCGGAATTCCCCTGGCCAGGCAATCCTCAGCAACCTTTCTATTTACATCTTCACTATCAGCTGCACTGATTACAAGCATGGCTCCTTCAAGATCACCGGTCTGGTAGTTATTCTGATGATATTCAATTTCCCCGGCAATGACCATTCCTGCAACTTTTTTATTACACTCGGGGCTCACTACCATAACCCTTGCGCCGCATTCTAACAGGTTCTTTATTTTTCTTTCAGCAACATCTCCGCCACCAACGACCAGGCATTTTTGGCCGGTTATGTTTAAATAAACAGGATACAGTTTTTTCATTACACTATCTTATCATAGTATTATAGCCAGAGAATTTAGTAAAAAATCTATCAATTATTCTACATCGATAATAACTTTTATAATATAAATTTTTACAGATAGCAAATTGCTTTATTTTAATATCAATAATAAATTATAAGTTCCTTTTTTCCCTATCAAATCATCTTTTAATTAATCTTTTGTCATTTTTATATTAGCTATGTATCCTGACAACAAAAAAATTACACCCTTTAAGCCGAAGAGCTGTAACATCATATCTATTTGCAGGTTTCCTGACTTACGGGACTTTGCTCTTCGCCTTCCCGGCTTATTTAAAAGCTAGTGGCATTTTGAAGAGCACACACCCGATTACAGTGGCGGTACCGCTCCAGTTTTTCACTGGATTCCCTTTTCAAACAGACGGATACTTAAATTTCAAATAAACATAGAATGTTTTACTTAATATAGCAGGAAATTAAATAATTTCAATAAGCAAGCAAAAATATTATAAGAATGGAGACAAAGAAGTAATAGAACCAAATATTTACTTTAATAAATGTAAATTCTGTGCGATAAATGAGCAAATTTTCTGCACAGCAATTGGCGGATATGAATCAACAAAAATGGTGGATTTATAATTAATGCTTTCGAATAATTTATCACAATCAAATATTTTATCGATATACCTTTACTATATTATTTATCCTATTCTTTATAGTATTTAAAAAAATTAATAGTTAAAAAACAGTTAAAAAAATTAATAGCCCTTAATAATTAAATAATAATATCACAGGGCTATTAATTTTAAAAAATAGTCTTTAATCTATTCTTAAAAATATGAAGTAGAAATTTAATCAACTAAGATAGCTTCGGATGGACAGCTCTCTACGGCTTCCTGAATACATTCCTCATCATAATCGTCGTAGTCTGTTTTGATAACCTCTGCGATATCCTTTTCTTCATTTAATTTGAAAATATCAGGACATGTTTCTTCACAAAGCCCGCATCCCGTGCAAAGGTCTTCATCAATTCTAACTTCCATTTAGTTCCTTTCGTTTTTTTAATAAATAAAACCAAAATTAAAACCAAAATAAGCATAGACCTTAATTTATATGTAATATACATAATTTTTTAATGCAATTCAAATAAAGATCGGAAGAGCG
>JAMDDL010000128.1 GCA_023488645.1 Actinomycetota bacterium
CCGTAATCAGAAACATCTGTGGAATTTACCGGCAGTACCTGGACAACTCCCATATTTGCAGTCTTTATCGTACCGATTTTCTTTCCTGTTCCTTCAGCAATTTTTTGCGCACGTGCTTTAGCATCCTTAACTGCATCTGCGAGAAGATTTATTCTTAGCTGCGGCAGATTTGTAACATAATACTGGAGATTGTTTATTGAAAAAATTACACCTTCATCAATGAGTTTTTGAACATTTTTTGATAAATCCGTCAGCTTTTGTATTTCCTTTGACTGAATTTCCACAGTTTGTCTTAAGATATATTCTTTGGCAGCATTTGGATCATATAAAAAAGGAGCATCCATATAAACCGGAGAAATCTGAAGATCTTTTTCATTAAAACCTGCTTCTATAAAAAATTTTTTAACAATCTCTTCATCAGATTTCATCTGTGAATATCCTGACTTTAAATCTTCTACCGGAACATTTCTGGAAAATCCTGCACTGAGCTTTGAAATATCAGAGCTTACTTTCTGTTTGAAAGAACCTGTAACCCACATACTGTTATCTGCTGTTCGTACTTTATAAAATGCATAAGAAAAAATCATAATACCTATTATGAAGCAGATTCCCACAATAATTCCGAAATATATTATTTTATTATTTTTCTCCATGAAACCTCCTGCATAATCTATATAATTTTAATATTAATGATTAAGTTGATTATTTATTTACTTAAAAATCTTATCATCTTTATTATAAGTTTAAAAGTCTTCCATATTAATAATTAAAAACATTTTAATTTTGCTTATAATTTCATATACTTTTATTTAAATAAAACAAAAAAGGAGGTTGCAGTGGAAGTTAAGATTTTGTATAGCCCGGCTTACAGTCTTGCAAATGTGAAACTTGTATCCGGTGAGCAGATTCAGGTTGAATCGGGTTCCATGGTCAGCACCAGTTTTGGTGTTAATATTGAAACTAAAGCTGCAGGAGGCTTTTTTAAAGCTTTTGGAAGATCCATGCTTGGCGGCGAATCATTCTTCATGAATACTTTTACGGCACCTGTTAATGGAGGAGAAATTAATCTTGCACCTTCACTTCCGGGCGACATGTTTGTGATGGATATAAATAATCAGACATTGCTGATTCAGTCCGGTTCATATTGTGCTTCTTCAATGGGCATAAACATTGATACAAAATGGGGGGGGCGCAAAAACCTTTTTTGCTTCCGAAGGATTAATATTGCTGAAAGCTACAGGAAGCGGGAAGTTAATTTTATCAAGCTATGGTGCAATCCATGAAATAAATCTTGCTCCAGGTGAAAAATATATTGTTGACACAGGGCATTTTGTTGCTTTTGATGAATGCCTTGGCTTTGTTGTTAAAAGAATTGGCGGCTTAAAATCCACATTACTAAGCGGCGAGGGACTGGTAGTTGAGCTTACCGGACCAGGAAAGGCATTACTTCAAACCAGATCAACTGATGCATTTTTAAGCTGGCTTATACCAAAGCTGCCAAAACATAATAACTGAAAGAAATATTTAAGATATGGCTGTTGACATGAAACTGCTTAAAATTTTTAATACAAGAATTGATGCAGAACTTGCAAAAAGCTTTCTTGAGTCAAATGGCATTAAAAGCATGATCGTTGCAGATGATGCCGGAGAAATGTATCCTGCTGCTTCAATCTATTGGGGAGTAAAATTATTTGTAAATGATTCTGACTTTGAAGTTGCAGAAAATCTGATTAAAGAAGATTCCGGCAAATAATCGATCAGGATTTTTTAAAATTCATTTATTAAAAGTTTTTTAATAATAATTTTTTAGTACATTTAAAAAATAATTTTTTTAAAAAAAGCTTGTATTATCCAGCTCATTTATTTATTATAATTAAGTATAAATTTGAAGATTTTGATTTTAATTAAAAGCTTTCCCTGGTTAATATTATCTGGCAGGTTTAATTATAATTTTATATATTTGAAAAATAAAAAATAAATTCATAACCAAATCAAAATAATTACAACAAAAAAATGGAGGTGTCATAGTGGATGCATATTGTGTTAAATGCAAAGCTAAAACTGAAGTTAAGGATGCTAAAGAAGTTACAATGAAAAACGGAAGACCTGCAGTTACGGGTTCATGCTCAAAGTGCGGAACAAAAGTTTTTAAAATTAAATCAAACAAGTAATTATTTTTTTATATTAATTACTGTTTAATTTTATTTTGAATTTTTAAATTAGTGCTATTTAAAAAATAATAAATAGCACTAATTTTTTTATTTTTCTGATTAATATGATCTGTTTGTCATTTAATTTTATTGCTTTTAAATTTTTAACTCATTAAAATTTAACTGTAGGCGATTAATTATAATAATAACTATTCATATTCCCTGATAAAGTAAAATTATCATTAAAGCATTTTTAAGGTATTTAATATATGGATTATCGTGACCTGATAAGTGATATATTGATTTTAATATTTTGCTTTTTATTTGGGGCAATCCCGTTTTGTTATTTAATTGCAAAATATACAAAAGGAAAAGACCTGACTAAAATTGGCGATAAAAATCCCGGAGGCTGGAATCTCTTATTTAACGTCTCAAAATGGTGGGGCATTTTAGGAATAATTTTAGATGTTTCAAAGGGAGCATTATGTTATTTTCTTGCATTAAAATTTTCAAACATGCAAATCACGCCGGTGCTGGCAGGATGTATGGCAGTTGCCGGTCATGATTACCCGCCTTATCTTAAATTCAATGGAGGCAAAGGCGTTGCAACTACTTTGGGTTTTTTAGTTGCACTGCAGCCATATTCCATATTTTTTTACGGTTTCGGCATAGTAACAGTTTTATTTACATTAAAGAGCATGATATGGGGGATGATTAGTGCAATAATATGTGCAAGCGTCTTTTTATGGATTTTTAACAAGTCTTTTAACTATCTCATAATGGGTTTACTGTTGTTAATCATAATTATTCCAAGATATATAAATTCTTCAAAAAGTTTTGTGCAGAATTTTAAAATTGACAGAACTGTTAAAGTAAAGGATTTATTTACTCCGAAAATAAGATAATTTTATATTTAACACTTATTATTTAAAAAATGATATGAATTCATATATTAGAAATATTAAAAACATATTAATGGTTTTTAACCTTTAAACTAATATCCTCATCTTCAACCACATTTAATTCGTCTGACCTGCTTTCTGCATGATAAATTCTACCCTTCCAGTAAATGCCGCTTCCAAATTTATTCTGGAAAAATGAATTGGCTGCCATAAATATCAGATATATTATGGTAAGAGGATGAAGAAAAATATCGGTAACCCTTTCCCTGAATCTTAGGGCATTGATTAATCTTATTAATGAAATTATAAATATTTGCAGAATAAGAAGAATAAGAATCTGATATGACCAATGATATACAATCAATCCAAGCGGAAGAAGAATATATGGCAGTAAAAAAATCATTGTGACTAAAATCAGAACTGTAGACATCATAAAAATATTGTAATCAAAAGCTGAAAATAAGAATCTTGTATAACCGGTTAAAACCTGTTTAAAATTCCGGTACATTCTGCATGACACTATTTTTCTTCCATCAAAAATCATATATTTGTATCCCATTTCCTTTGTTTTTTTTGTTATATGGACATCTTCAAGTATTTTTCCCTTTACTGCAGAATGACCTCCCATCCCAAAATAAGCTTCTCTTTTAAATAAGAGATACTGACCTACTCCTGTACAAAACAATGGATTTTTTGATTTTTTAATCAGAGCAAGAGGCATAAATATTAATATTGCAAAATTTATAAAAGTTAATGCCATTCTTTCATGTATGGTTATCATTATCTGTCTTGGAAACGGACTTAATGCATCAAGATTATTGTTTAATAACGCTGCAATAGAACTTGATATTGAATTAGGTAAATGATAAGTATCTGCATCTGTAAAAATAAAATAATCCCCTTTTGCAAGCCTTGAAAGCTGATGACATGCAAAATTTTTCCCAAGCCAACCTTGAGGCAGTTGTTTACCTTTAAAAACTTTGATGTTTTTATTTTTAACTGATATTTTTTTTACAATATTGAAGGTTTTATCTGAAGAGTTATCATCTAGGACCACTATTTCAAAATTTGAATAATCCTGCTTAAGAAAAGATCTTATGCATCTTTCTATATTCTTTTCTTCATTTCTTGCAGGAATTAAAACAGATACCAGGGGCAGATCATCTTTTGTTTCATTTGTTAATTTAAAAAAGGATATTTCCTTAAAAAGATGCTGGTTGATAAGGAAATTTATCAGCAGAATAATAAGAATAATCAATATTATGAATTGATATAACGAGAATAATTCCATATTTATATAATTAATTATGAATTGATTTTAATTATAAGGAATAAGGAATAATTAATCTACAATTTGATTGCTTTATTATTTATTTTAACTTTTGATATTTTCCATTTTTTTATTTGTTCTGCCAAGAAAATCTTCGAGTTTGATGATATATCTTAAATGAAAACCTTCTCCTATTTTTTCCACTTCATCAAATGCTTCCACTTTAAATTTTAATTTTTTGCCTTGTATTTCAATTAATTCAGCTTTTGCTATTATAATCATGCCAAGTGGAGTTGCGGCAAGATGGCTGACATCGATATGGGTTCCAACTGTTGCCAGACCTTCCGGAAGAAGAGAGTCAACTGTATTTATTGCAGCTTTCTCCATTAATCCTATCATTGCCGGTGTTGCAAAAACTTTAACAGAGCCGCTCCCAAATTTTAAAGCAGTATTATCTTCGGTTACATTTGTTATTGCCTGTGCGTTTAATCCGATTTTAAGGTTGTAATTTTCCATATATGCTCCTTGCCATCCAAATGATACTTTTAAATAATATTTAAGAAAGTAGTTAAACAATCATGATTTTACAGTCTTAAATAATACCATATTGTGCTGAAAAAAAATTCTGAAAAAAATATTAAATATAATCAGTAAGCATATAATTTTCCGTACGGTCTGCGGGAAAATGGAGAAAGTTTTATAAAGTCATTAAGATTGATATTTGCCTTATTTTCATCACCAAAATATTTTAAATAATTATTTAGATATTTTTTAATTATTTTTTCATCTTCGCTGTCAATTTCAGATTTTACTATTTCTTTCCCAAGCTTATAATTGCTTATTTCCCCTCTTACAAATATTTTCCCGCCATGCATGCCCGTACCTATATAGTTTCCGGCTGCTTCGTCGTCATTAAAAAGATAAAAACTTTTTAATTTTTTTTCTGAAAAAGACAAACCTAAAATAATTATTATGCCTCCAGCCATATATTCACCAGGAAAATGACTTGCTTTTCCTCCGATTACTATAACAGGAAATTTGTCAAGATAGGATTTCATATGGATTCCGCTTCTATAACCCACACTGCCTTTAACATATATCTCCCCGCCACGCATTGAATATCCAAGGATATCTCCGGCTGAACCATGAATTATTATTTTACCTGAATTCATTGTATTTCCTGTGCCGTCCTGAACATTACCAAAAACCTCAATCTCGGGTCCATCCATAAATGCAGCAAGATCATTTCCGGGAACCCCTTCTATTACTATTTTCATACTTCCCTGCAGTCCGTCCCCTATATATCTCTGGCCAAGCACATTTTTAAGTTCGATAGTATTAATTTTATTTAAAGCATCAGAATATTTCAGATTTTCCTTTTCACTTATTTCCCTTATTATGCTTCTGATAGAATAATTTAAAGTTTTATAATCAACATTTTCAGAATCAATTATGCACTTATTTCCGGAAATTTTTATTTTCGGCAAACACACAGTCTCCGGAAGATTAATTGAATTTATTGTTAAATTATCATTATTTTTTATTTTTATTTCCAAATGATTTTTCCTTTTTGAATTTATTTTTTATATTCAGCAGTCAGTTGCACTTAATTTTCATACTTCTATGCCATCTCCAACAACAAGATGCTTTTTATAGTCTGAGGGAAGCTGAATTATACCAAAATCCTCCTTAATAAGATTCTCCTTTATGTTTGAAATATCTACTTTGTTTTTTATAAGTCCGCCATATATCCCAGCCCTGTCAATATTTCCTACAAGAATTATCCCTATTATTTTTTTATCACTGATTATAATTTTTTTATAAAATTTCCTTTCAGGTTTGTACTCTTTTATAATTTCAATATCTCCTTCAATATTTCCGGAAGGATTGGTTATTCCAATGGAAATTGATGGAATCTGGAGTATTTCAATTGAATTCATAAAATATCCGCCATTATAAATTTTGCTGCCACCAGCCATATTTATACCTGCAACTTCTCCCTGTCTTACCGCAAGCGGCCAGACAGCAATATTTACCTTGCTTCCTGTAATAAAATCAAAAGATTCAGTTACGTCTCCGGCAGCATAAACATCCTGTATATTTGTTTGCATATGTTCATCAACAATAATTCCCTTCCCGTATTTTATATGTTTACCATCTTTATCTTTTATCCATGCTTCGGAATTTTTAATAATGCTTAAATCAGGCATCACTCCCACAGCAACAATTAAAAGCTTTGAATTTATTTTCTCTCCATTTTTAAGTTTAATTGCTTCAAGCTTATTATCTTTTATAAATATTTTATTTATGGTGTTTTGTGTATAAATTTTGCTGCCTTTTGCTTCAAGTTCGTTTTCTATTATTAATGAAGCCTGCTTATCAAAAGTTGCAGAAAGAATTCTATCAGAAAGCTCAATTATTTTTATTTTAATGCCAATCTCCAGAAGAGCTTCTGCTGATTTCAGCCCTATCAGCCCACCGCCTAAAATAACTGCTTCCTTTATATTATTCTTTATGATATAAGCCTTAATCCTTTCCGCATCATCAAGACATGTAAATGTAAAAATCCCGCAGATTTCCCTAAAGTTTTCATTATCCAACATTTTTATTATTTTGTTTTTTATTTCTGAATAATTTTTGCCTTTATTTTCGCTTTCAAAACCGGCGGAAAAATTATTTGCAGCAAGAACTTCAATTCCTGGAATTATTGGTTTTCCCCCATTTGTCATCAGTAATTTTTTATATTTAAATCTTAAACCTTTATCAGCAATAATTTCCTTGCCTGCAAAATCTATTTTTCCAACATTTGTATTTAATTTTAAGAAAACCTTATTTTCCATGTAAAAGTCTTCCGATTTAAAGTAAAGGTTTTCAGCCTTAACTTTTCCAGCCAGATAATAAGTTATTAATGGCTTTGAATAATTGGGAAATTTCTCATTTGTTAAAACCGCGATGGTGCCGTTTTTATCCAGTAACCTGATGGCAGAAACTGCTGAAAGTCCTGCAGCAGAATTGCCTATTATAATATAGTCAAAGACTTTATTTGTATCACAATTTAAATCAATATTTTTTTTCATTTTAAATATCCTTAAACTGGAGTGCCTCATTTGGACAATTTCTTACACATACGGGATATTCCTCATCACCGCATAAGTCACATTTTGAAGCAACCTTTTTTTCTGATAAATCACGTTTTATAACTCCATAAGGGCAAGCCATTATGCACATCCAGCAACCCATACATCTCTTTTCATCGCATGTTACAATTCCTGTATTTTTATTTTTCTGCATTGCACCTGAAATGCATGCCTCAACACATGGTGCATCTTCACAGTGCCTACACTGGATTGCAAAAGAATTGTAACCTATTTCTTCTACAAGCACTCTTGAAAGCATGTCTGTTTCATTTTTAAAAGCTTTCAATATCTTTTTACTTTTTGAATGCTTTACCTGGCAGTATATTTCACAAAGCCTGCAGGCAATACAATATTCTTCTCTTATATAAATTTTTTTCATTTTTTTACCATGCCTCCCCCGCATATTTTATACCAAGGATGGAAAGCTCTTTTTCATTGAGTCCTATTCCTCTTAAATGCTCTCTGTTGCCTCTTAAACTTTCAATGGCATTTATTCCTGCTCCACCCAGCATTTCCTTAATTTCATGAGACCATGCATTAAGCAGATTTAAAAGCTTTCTGGTCCCTATTTCCGGATTAAGTCTCCTTGTCAGATAAGGATCCTGAGTTGCAATTCCCCAGTTGCATTTGCTTGTATAACATTTCTGGCAAAGATGACACCCAAGCGCTACAAGTGCTGCTGTGCCTATATAAACTGCATCCGCTCCAAGAGCAATAGCTTTAATAACATCTGCACTTGATCTTATGCTTCCGGCAACTATCAGAGATACCTTGTGCCTTATTCTCTCTTCCCTCAATCTTATATCTACTGATGCAAGTGCAAGTTCTATAGGAATTCCCACATTATCTCTTATAACCTGCGGAGCTGCCCCTGTGCCTCCTCTAAAACCATCAATTGATATAAAATCTGCTCCGGCTCTAACTATTCCACTGGCAATGGGTGCAACATTGTGTACTGCAGAAATTTTAACTCCTACGGGTTTTTTATAATCTGTTGCTTCCTTTAATGCATAAATTAATTGAGCAAGATCTTCAATTGAATAGATGTCATGATGTGGTGCAGGTGAAATTGCATCTGAACCTTCCGGAATCATTCTTGTTGTAGAAACATCATAGTTAACCTTTTCACCGGGAAGATGACCACCAATTCCAGGTTTTGCGCCCTGGCCTATTTTTATTTCCACAGCAGCACCACTATTTAAATATTCCCTGTCTACTCCAAATCTTCCTGAAGCAACCTGCACAATAGTATTTTTAGCATAAATTTTTAAATCCTTATGAAGTCCTCCTTCACCGGTATTATAAAATGTGCCAAATTCTGCAGCAGCTTTAGCCAGCGATTTTACTGCATTTAAGCTTATGGAACCATAAGACATGGCAGAAAACAAAATGGGAGCATTTAATTCCAGTTGGGGACCAAGGTTATTTTTAAAGCTTTTAATTCTTCCGCCTGCCTTAACAGGTTTTATTTCCAGTCTGTCAGGTTTTCTTCCTATGAAAGTTTTAATTTCCATTGGCTCCCTTAAAGGATCGATTGAAGGGTTGGTTACCTGGGAAGCATTAAAAAGTATATGGTCCCAATATATCGGATAAGGCTTATCGCAGCCCATGCCTGTCAGAATTACCCCGCCTGTTTCTGCTTGTTTGTAAATGTTTTTTAATTGTTCTGCGGTCCAGTTGGCATTGCTTTTAAATTCAGGTTCTCTTTGCTTGATCTTTATTGAACCTGTAGGACAAAGCGTTTCACACCTGTGGCATCCAACACATTTGGAATTATCGCTTAAGACAGTGCCTTCATCTTCATCATATTCATGTACATCATTTGAACACTGCCTTACACATACCTGACAGGATATGCATTTTTCTTTATCTCTATTTATTTCAAATTCTGATTGATTTAATTTAAGCATAATTTATTTTCCCTTAAAAATTATCTCAAAGATTTAAGCAAGACATCTGCTAAACCTGCTGATATTTTCAAGAAAATTTTCCTGTTTTATCTTAGTGCCAGATACTTCAGCAGGATTATTGCCCTTTATAAACACAATAACAGGTTCTCCGCCTCCCGGATTCCATACAACATCAGGATTTGCACAAACCTTTCTTATAGCAGACTCCTCGCTTGAAACAAAAGTCATGGAACCTTTTTTAGCAGCTACAAGAGGTCTTAATTTGATCCTGTCATTTAAAGCATACATGAAATTATTACTTCCAACAATTATGCTGAATGGACCGTTAACGAGAGCTCTGCCGTATATAATCCTGACAGCTTTAAGAAATTCATTAATTTCTTCAGGAAGAATATCAATATCATTCCAGAGCGGAGCAGCAAGAATATAATTAATAAGATACAAGCTAATGCCATGCCTTCTTACCAGCAGATCAAAAAGATATGCAAGAACTTCAGTATCAGTTGAAAATGAACATTTATACCCAAAACCGCTTACAAATCTCTTATTTGTTCCGTAAGACGAGATTTCCCCGTTATGTACCACAGACCAGTTTAAAAAGCCGAAAGGATGAGCGCCACCCCACCATCCCGTACTGTTTGTCGGAAACCTTCCATGCGAAGTCCAAATATAAGCCTTATACTCATCCAGCTTATAAAATTCACCTAGATCTTCAGGAAATCCCACACCTTTAAAAATACCCATATTTTTTCCTGAAGATATTATATATGCCCCTTCAGAAGAAGCGTTAAAATTGGATACAAAATCAGCTGTAAATTCTTCTTCAGCATGGATAATATCCTCGTTGCTTAAATTTTTGCATGCATCTGATTTTTCCAATATCTGTATTATGTTTTTTGGTTTTAAAAAATATCTTGCAATAATTGGAGGATTTGAAATGGCAGATACTTTTTTAGTTGGTATTTCATCAATATATAAAATCCTGAAAGCTTTCTGCAGGAAAACTTCTGCTTCCTTTCTTGCCTGGCTGTCATTATAAAATACATGAAATGCATATTCATTTTTATATTCAGGATAAATACCATAGGCAGCAAAACCCCCTCCCAGACCATTTGATCTGTCATGCATCATGGAAATACCATCAATTACCATTCTTCCATCAAAAAGCTGTGCTTCCTCATTAATTATTCCAAAAACTGCACAACCTGAAGGAACTCTGTACCCTGATTTATACTTTTGCTCCCTGTCCCCAATAAATGGTTCAACACTATTATTATTAAATTCATCATTTAAATTTTTTATATAATCCTTATAATTCATTTCTTCTTCTTAAAATCCTTTTCTTAAAATAAAAAACCTCCTTAAAAACATCACTGTTTTAAGAAGGCTCCTCTACCCTGATTTTATACACTACGTTATGTATAAAGCATATTTAATTTTCAATGTAAAAAATAATATCAGCTTTTAACTAAATGTCAAATGCTTTTCTCGCATGAATATTTTAGTAATTTAAATATATTTTATAACAACTTTGAGGTCTCATCATGCGGTCTTGGAATAACATGAACGGAAAATACTTCTCCAATCCTTTTTGCTGCAGCAGCTCCGGCATCCACAGCAGATTTTACAGCTCCTACATCACCTTCAACAATAACAGTTACATATCCTCCACCAATACTTTGATATTTTACCATTTTTACATTGGCAGCTTTCAGCATTGCATCTGCAGCTTCTACAACTGCAACAAAACCTTTTGTTTCGATTAAGCCTATGGCCTTGTTCATCAGTTTTCCTCTCAGTTCTATATTTAAAA
>JAMDDL010000089.1 GCA_023488645.1 Actinomycetota bacterium
ACTATCTGTACAAATGTTGTTCTGTTATTATTTGATGTTTTTACTCTAACAAACATAGCAGTATTTTCTCATAATTTTTAATTAATAGCAACCTTTATTTTAAAATATGGCACTACATTTTCAATATAGATAATAGCAGTTGTTTTTGTGCTTAAATTTTAGTTATTGGAGGTAGAATTTAAGAAAAAATGCGGAAGTCGGGAGGACTTAAAGCAAAATAATCCATAAAATTAATTATAGTTTAATATTTAAATTTATAAAATTATTTTATAGTATATTTATTTCAGGTGTAACTTTAACTTGTGGTTTTATAGAATTTGATATAAGGCAGTTTTTCTCAGAAAGCTCCATTAAATTTTTAGCTTTGCTAATATCTGTATCTTTTTTTATTCCAACAAGAGGTTTAATTCTAATTTCAGAAAATACAAATTTATTGTCTAAAAATTCTAAAACTCCTTCAGCATCACTTTTATAACTTATAAATTCAAGTTTATTTCTTTCAGCATAATATAAAAAAGTAGTCATAATACAAGTATTAACAGATGCTATAAATAAATCCTCCGGACTCCAAATGCCAGCATGGCCTTTAAACTCAGGAGGAGTGGCTACGCTAAAACCTGGTTTATTATCTGAAAAAACTATTCCCTTTCTTTCGCCTTCCCAAATTAAAGAATTTTTAAATATTGATACTTTGTTTTTTATCTCTAACATTTTAATTTTAATACTTCTATTTATTTATTAACATGGTAAATATAACAATATAATAGATATAGTTCAATAACGTCATTTTAAAAAAATATAATAATTTTAAATGTGAAAGCTGTGGTAATATTTTAAAAACTTTTAAATGAGGCAAACAATTACTGAGTCAATCAAAGCATGTATTTAAAAAGAAATATAGACTTTATTTGATTAGAATTAAAAAATCCGCAGGGTTTAGTATTTTGATATTCCGGAAAGATTTCAATTTTATAAGATGTTTGTCACCAGAAACAATGTAGGCACACATTGATGCAATAGCACATTCAAGTATTTTGTCATCATCAGGGTCATCTTTTAAATAAAGAATTTTTTCAGATACTTCTACCACGTGGCAAAATTCCAATATATTTTCTATAAATATTCTTATTTGTTGGTCATTCCACAAAAACTTATCTTTCAGTTTAGTTTCTATTTCAATAATAATATCTTTACTTATAAATACTTCCAGACTACCAAAACGGCAAATTTTTAGTATTTCTTCGCATACTCTTCCGATAATAGCAGCAGAAATATAAATATTTGTGTCAAGTACTATTCTCAAACCAGCTCCTTATTTTTCATGAAGTATCTTATCTATATCCTGCTCATCTTTTATTTTAAGCTTCCTTGCAGTTTCATCCCCCCATTGCCTTATTCTGGACCAATTCCGGTTGGCAGAATATTGTCTGAAAGCTTCTCTAACAAGTTCACTTTTTGTTCTATTCTCCTGTAATGCTATATCTTCAATTTTCTCGTACAACTCTTTACTTAATGAGATATTTAAAATTTTTGTTGTTCTTGGCATTAATTCCTCCATTTTTTATTTGTTTTAAGTAATACTTATTATTACTCAACAAGTTTAATATATTTTTTTTAGAAATTCAATATCCTCAAATGTAAGATAAATTCCATACCTTATGATCTTGAAAATTCCATAGTACATATCAATGTATGCTCAAAATAAAAAATAAAATAATGAATTATTGGTAAAAGAAACTTAATTTTATATAATAAAGCAAAGTAGCAAAATCAATTTTTTATTTATAATTTTTTTATTTATTATAATAATGATTTTTTAAGACCTTTAGCTGTAATTTTTAATGAATTGGTTATAATAGGGCGAATGGCGGAGCCAGACAGCCCAGCGCAGACCTCACAGATTTAAGCATAATTTATCCGGATTTTACAGATGATCATGAAGACCAAATTGATATAGATCTTTCTTTTGTAAGGAAAATAAAAGTCATATAAATATAGAGCTCGGTATAATGCCGGGCTTTTTTATTTATGAAATAAGCTTTAAGGTGACTGTGTTATGAGCAGTGATAATTTAAGAGACGGTCGGGTAAGAAACTGGTTTTATCTGGAAAATCACCAGCTGGACCGGCAGGATTTAAATATTTATGAAAAAATGATTTATATTGTTATTGCCAGGTTTGTAGATAGGCAAGATAAAGCATTTCCAAGTGTTCCGACAATAGCAAAAAAAGGTTCCATGTCTGAAAGACAGGTACAGGCAATTATAAATTCCCTTGTTAAAAAGAAATTATTAAAAAAAGAGCCAAGGCTAAATAAAGATAATAAATCAAAGACTTCAAATTTATATACCCTTTGTTCCGTTAAGGGTAATCAAACTGAAAAAGAAGGAGATCCTGAGGTGGTGAATGACATGCACCACCCTGGTGAATATGATGCACCACCCTGGTGAATGAGGTTCACCCTAACAATACCAGTATTAAAAAGAAAGATTTAAATAACGTTATTGTGCCTGCTGAAGAGGGGATTGTGGAAAACTCTACCAAACAAATAGTGGAAGAAAACGCTAAAGTTGATGAGTATGTTAACGAAATTAGAAGAAGAATAAAAGAATCGCTGGAGGTAAATGAAAAAACTGATTTCATAAAGCCCCATGGTTTTAAAAAGGGAAAAAACAATTATCAAAAAGACTTGAACTTAAAAGCCAATAACCCAGGAAAAAATATTGAATCAAAAAGGTTTAGGCAGGCAGAAAATGAGTCTTTTATTCAGGAAATTGCAGAATCTCTTGATGATGATCATAGCCTGGGAGCTTTCAGGGTTATAGTTGATAAAGTTCCAAAGCAGCAGATAAGAATATTCTTAAGCATAATAAAGGGCACTTACCTTACAGGTAGGATTAAAAAAAGCAGGGGTGCAATGTTTATTTCACTTGCAAAAGATTATGATAGAGAAAATGATATAAACCTAAATTTTAAATAATTTTTATTCGGCAATATAAATTTTAAACAAAAAGGACAAATATGATATTATTATTAAGAAATGTTAACAGGATAGTAAACAACCAAAAAGAGGACAACTCATTAATGGTTAACAGAAGACGGGATAAAGACTATATTAGAAAAGTCATCAGGATCAGCCAGAAATATATCGTGCTATGCGACTTTTTGGATTTTTATGCCGGATACAAAGAAATAAACAAGTTTGAATTTTATAACAATTTATTTAACTTCTCTTTAAGTAAAATATCATCTGATTTAGGTTATAAATTTAAAAAACCAGCTGCATCAGTTTACGGAATTACCAGGTCATTTTTTTTAAACAAAAAAACTTACGATCTGCTAAATAATACATATAATAAATCCCAGCAGCTGTATAAATCCCTCTATGATGATTATTTGTCCCTTGGAAATTTTACTGAGCTGATACTGTATATTTATATTACTGAAAATATAGACAAAAAGATTTTAAATTTATTTAAATTTGATTTTGGTATTAAGAAAATTTCCTAAAATCAATTTTCTAAACCTATTTTAAACATCTTTATTTGATTTCTCCATTTTCATTGACAAAGTGTTTATGGTAGTGGTATTTTAATGTCATCACGATGAGAGAGCACACCTAAGGTTTTGTCCGAAGGTTAATCTCTCTCTTTTTTTCACACTTAATTTTTTTAATTCTGAGGCAACTTTACCTTATGCAAATTTGATTAATTAGCGTATTAGTATTAATAATATTGGTACTAACTATCTTTTTTGTCAAAAACAATTTGACAAAATATACTTATAGTATTAAAATATTTAATACTATGTCAGAAAATAGTCAAATATCTAAATATCCAGGGTTAAATGACTTCTTTTCCCGAAACGCTGTATTTACAGTAGAAGAATTGGACCATTTTCTTTCAGGTCAAAAATCCTTAAATTTAAATACCCGAAAATCTTTACTGGCCTATTATCTCAAAAAAGGCCGGATAATCAATATACACCGGGGCCTTTATGCAACAATTCCTTATGGCTCAGATCCATCCTCATTTCCTGTGGACCCATATCTTTTGACAGCAAAGATGGCCACAGATGCAATACTTGCATATAACACAGCATTGCAATTTCATGGTAAAGCCTATTCAGCCAGTAACAGACTGATATATATATCTAGTAAAACACCGCTTAATCTCAAATTCAGGCAATATGAGATAAAAGGTGCACTCAATCCCAGTGCCTTAAGTGCAAAAGGAAAAGAAATGTTTGGGGTTGCAGTTTTTAATCGTTCTGGAGTAGAGCTTAAAGTAACCAACCTTGAAAGGACATTTGTTGATGCTCTTGACAGACCTTATCTTTCGGGAAGCTGGGAGGAGATATGGAGATCACTTGAATCAATAGAGTTTTTTGATCTGGATCAGGTTATAACATATGTACTTTTACTGGAAAACAATACTACTGCTGCAAAAGTTGGTTTTTTTCTTGAAGAGCATAAAGATTCTTTAATGGTGGAAGAAAAATACTTAGAAAAACTAAAAGGGCTTCGCCCCAGAAAACCCCATTATCTATCTCGAAACAGTCGTAAAGATTGCAGGCTGGTAAAGAGCTGGAATCTTATGGTCCCACTTGAAGTTTTAAATAAATCCTGGGAGGAACAACAATGAGATTGATAGAATCAGATATTCTGCCAATAGCTGAAAAAACCGGATTTAGAATTGAGATGATTGAAAAAGTGCTTCTTTTGATAAATCTATTAAATAATTTAAACTCTCATCCATTTTTAAAACGAAAGTGGGTTCTAAAAGGGGGCACTGCCTTAAACCTGTTTTTGCTTAACTTGCCAAGACTCTCTGTTGATATAGACATAAATTATACTGGCGCATTAGGCCGTGAACAGATGCTTTTGGAGCGGCCGGGGATAGAACAGGCAGTACAGGCTGTATTTTCCAGGGAAGGGTTTATCATAAAAAAGCTGCCTGAAGAACATGCTGGCGGGAAATGGCGCTTAGGATATCAAAGTATTACAGGACAGACTGGCAATCTTGAGGTTGATATTAACTTCATGTACAGACAGCCTCTTTATGATATCTCCATTGCTAATTCACATCCATTTGGTAATTTTGTTGCCAAAAAGATACCTATTCTTGATTTACATGAACTTGCAGCAGGAAAACTTGCAGCGCTTCTGTCCAGAGGACAGGCAAGAGATCTTTATGACTGCTACCAGATTCTTGGTATGCATGGTATTAAAAACGATTATCTCAGAATAGCATTTGTTGTATACGGAGCAATGAATCGCAAAGACTGGAGAACCGTATCAATAGGAGATTTGGATTTTGATTTAGCTGAACTGACCAGGCAATTAATGCCAACTCTTAATATAGAAATACTGAAAAAAAACACATCACCTGCACAATTTGGAGAAAAACTTTTAAATAATTGTAAGAAAGCACTATCTGCAGTACTGCCATTAAAAGATACAGAAATACAGTTTCTAAATCGTCTTTTAGACAATGGAGAGATCATTCCTTCAATTTTAACATCAGATAAAACGCTTATAAGAAAAATTAAAAAGCAACCGCTTCTTGAATGGAAAGCGTTAAATGTCAAAAAGTATAAGAAGAAATAAATTGCACATAATAAATCTATTTTAATTTTTTCAATGTATTGGATAAAAACGTTTACATTTATTTATGTGTGTATACGTTTTTGTCCATGATATTTTTTGGAATAAGAAAATATAAAACCTTAGAAAAGATAATAACCAACCTTTTCTGAAATATCTTGAGTATTATCGTGAAATCGGACACTGAATATTGTTTTTAACGGACAAGCAATCTCGTTTTTAACGGACAGCAAATTCTATTTTTTGCGGACACTTTTTTTCTCATTCATATCCTTAATTTAATTATCTTTATTGTACTTCTTTCTTACAGATTCTCCTTTAAGTTCAATTCTATATGAGCTGTTTACAATTCTATCACATATTGCATCAGCAATGGTTGCGTCTCCAATTATATCATGCCATGCATTTATTGGAATTTGGCTTGCAATAATTGTTGAAGCAAGACCATGTCTGTCCTCAAGTATCTCAAGAAATGATAGCCTGCTTCGACTGTCAAGCTTTTCAAGACCAAAATCATCAAGTACTAAATTTGCTGTTTATGTTAACTTAAAAGTATACCACTGTATTAATTGAAAAGTACCCCACCTTAAAATAGTATTCTCTATGTAATTAATAAAGTAATACATAGAGGGAGACAGGAGGGATGATTAAATTGATAGATAAGCAAAAAATAATAATAATGCACTTAAATGAAGGCAAAACTCAAAGGCAGATTTCAAGGGAGTTAAAAATAAACAGAAAAACAATAAGAAGATACATAAGACAATATGAACAAAAGAAAAATAAATTGCTTGAAATTAAGCCTAAAGAAAATTCAATATTAATATCAGATATTTGCAGCAAACCCAAATACAATACTGCCACTAGAAAAAAGGTAAAACTAACCGATGAGATAATTTTCAGGATTAAATTTTATCTTGATGAAAACACTCAGAAAAGAGCCACGGGCAGATCAAAGCAGACTAAAGCTAAAATAGATATCTGGCAAGCTCTGATAGAAGAGGGATATGATATAGGATATACAACAGTGTGCAATACAATAAGCAAGGTTTTCAGGGAGGCCAAAGAAGCATACATAAGGCTGGAGTATTTGCCGGGCAAAGTAGCTGAATTTGACTGGGGGCAAGTAAAGCTAATAATTTTAAGGAAAACTGTCTGTATTTGAAATGTCTGCATTTGACTTAATGCAAAATCAAATTACAGGGATGCTGATATTTATTACAACCAGAAAACAGAGTCATTTTTGGATGCTCATGCAAATTTCTTTGAAGATGTTGGCGGAGTATACAGTGAAATTGTTTATGATAATACAAAGGTTGCAGTAGCTAAATTTGTTGGAAGAAATGAAAAAGAACCAACTGATGAGCTTTTAAAATTATCAATTTATTACAATTTTAATTGGAGGTTTTGTAATGTTGGCAAGGCCAATGAAAAAGGCCACGTGGAAAAGAGTGTAGAATTTATTAGAAGAAAAGTATTTTCAAAGCGTGATGAGTTTGATTCATATGAGCAGGCAAGAGAGTATTTAAAAGAAGAGCTGGTAAAACTTAATTTAAGACCACAGACCCTGCAAAATGGCAGAACTGCTATGGAAATGTTGGCTGAAGAGAAGCCACATTTATTACCAAAACCTCCAAGATATGACACTGCAAGAGTTTTTGAGCGCAGAGTAGACAAATATTCATGTATTGCTGTTGATACCTGCTACTATTCTGTTCCTGATGATCTGGTAGGACAGTTTGTGTTTGCCAAAGTATATACCGATAAGATTTTATGCTACAACAATGAAATATTAATCGCAGAGCATAAAAGATTACATGGAAGCTACCAATGGCAAATAAATATTTCTCATTTTGTTAAAACCCTTACAAAAAAACCTGGTGCTTTTGCCTTAAGTGTCGCTTTTTCTCAAATGGAGCCCAGACTTTTAAATATCTACAACAGATACTACAGGGGATCTGAGAAAAGTTTTATCGAACTTGTTGAGCTTATATCAAAAATTGGAATAGATAAAGTTGAAGCTGCAATAGATGAAATCAAAAATCTAAACATAAAAGAAGTGACCACAGATAAAATAGTAGCAATATGCCAGAGGGCGCTCCTACCCTTTAATGAAGGGGTAACTAAAAATACCTCAGAAATAGAGGAGTCTTCAAGAAAAATTCTTAGCCTGTATGGAAATCTTCTAAATGAGAAAGAACCAACGCTGGGGGAGGTGGTATAAATGAAAAATGCTGGTAAAAAAGATTTAATAAAAGACATAATTAAATATTCAATAGAACTCAGACTTCCTGCGATAAGAAAATACCTTGAAGATGACCTGGAGGATGCTACAAAAAACAATTTAAGCTATGAGAAGTTTCTTCATAGCCTGCTTGAAAAAGAATATGATGCAAGGATTGAAAACGGAAAGTTAAACAGGATAAGGATTGCTGGCTTTCCTTTCAAAAAATATCTTGAGGACCTAAAAGTTGAGGAGCTTCCAAAGGATGCACAGGCAAAGCTCGGCATATTAAAAACTCTGGACTTTATTAAAAATGGCCAGAACGTAATTCTGGCAGGCAGCCCGGGTACAGGAAAAACTACCATAGCCATCGGCCTTGGGATCAAAGCATGCCTTGCAGGATACCGTGTATTTTTTACAACAGTACCACTACTTATTAATCAGCTAAAAGAAGCAAGAGGTCAAAGTGTTCTTCGCTCATTTGAACTTAGGTTTGAAAAGTATGATCTGGTTATTGCAGACGAACTAGGCTACATTTCCTTTGATAAGGAAGGATCAGAACTACTTTTTACCAACTTATCGCTTAGAGCTGGAAGAAAGTCAACAATAATTACAACAAACTTATCATTTGAGCGCTGGGATGAAATATTTTTAGATCCTGTAATCACTGCAGCAATGATAGACAGGCTTACTCATAAGTCCTATATGGTTAATATGAATGGAGTTTCCTATAGAATGAAGGAAACAAAGGAGTGGCTTAAAAAACATAAGGAGGTGGAGGATTTTATAACTGAAGAAGATGATAAATAGGTCAATTGATATTTAATGGCAAAAAATGAATCACTACAATCGATTTTAAGACATTAAAATTTATTACCTATAGGATAATGGTATGGTAAATTTAAGGACAGAAAGTGAGGTAAGTTATGGGTTAAAATATATTATTTTTTTAAATTAAGTGGGGTACTTTTCGATTGAAATATGGGGTACTTTTCGATTGAAAAAAACACCTTCATTGACCGATCGGGTAATCTGGTTTAAGTTGTTTCCGATTCTTTTAATTTCAATTATTAAATCTCTTATTCCGGGGATAATGGTCATATCTTTTTCCAGGATGCATTTTCTTATGTAGGTGCTTTGATTTATGTTGGTCTTGGAAATTCTTGTTTTAAGGCTTTCCAGTTCTTCTTGTGTTAGCCATATTCCAAGTGAATTATTTCTTTTTCTTCCCATATTTATTTATCTTTGTTTTTAATAGGGGATTGGGGTCTTCCCCAAAATATAATTGCGAAAGTGTGGCACTTTCGCGCAACTTGCTCTTCCTCATCAAACTCAAGGAATGGCTGTTTTTATATCGGTAGTTTTTAAAGTTTTGTATTATATTCATACAAATATTAGACATTGATTTTTTATAGTTATATTTATATTACTATATTATATAATATTTTAGTATATATTTTGTATTTTTTATTAGGGGAGGATTTTAAAGATTGCTGGTTAGAGGAAGGGATGATTGGTGGTTTTTATTATAAATAAAAGTTACAATTTTATTATATGTTACTACCAGATATTGACCTGCTGAATTTGTATGGGTGCTTTAAAAACTTTTTAATTAATAAAATATTGAGTACTTATTATGATTAAATGCCCAAATTGCAGAAGTTTTGAAATAATTAAAAAAGGTAAGAGAAAGACAAAACTTGGATTCAGACAACTTTACTACTGCAAAAATTGCAGAAAGGGATTTGCTGAGAGCAAGCTTCTGTATAAAACTTATGGTCCTAAAGTAGTTGTAAATGCCATCAATTATTATAACCTTGGCAATACGTTAGAGGAGTCAGCTAAGCTTACCAATAAAAGATTCAAGGTAAAAATTTCTAAAAGCTCTGTAAGCCAGTGGTTAAAAGAATTTAAAAGTATTTGTACTTACTATAAATTTAGAAAGAAAATTATAAAGGGTGTTAATAGGGAAATATTATTTAGTAAAACTTTTAACCATAATGGGCTGGCGTATAATTTCAAATACCATTTGCCAAAATTGGAAATATTATGTCATGCTGATTCATTTAAACTCCTGGCTAAATATCTTAAGAATTTAAAAAGTGGCTGCCCTGAATTTTTTAATGATATTGAAAATCGCTGTTCTCAAATTACAATTGATTTAAAGATTAAAAAAGAAGATAAATATAATAATGCATGTAAACTGGCTGATTTAGCCCTAAAGACTTGCTCCAACAACTCTGAAAGACATTCTGCTGTTGAAAATTTCATGCTTATCAATGATTCTTCCACTATTGCTTGCGAAGTACCTGTCTGGTTTTGGGAGAAAAATTTAAATATTGGTATAAATGGCCATATCGATATTTTACAGATCAGGTTTAATAAAATCTTTATACTGGATTTTAAGCCGGAAGCATGCAAGTAAAATCAGCAGAAGGTTGCTTCCCAGCTTTTCTGGTATTCTTTGGGGCTATCTTTTAGGACATCAATTTCCTTAAATAATTTTGTCTGTGCATGGTTTGATGAAAAAAATTACTATGAATTCTATCCTGCTTTAAATGATGCAAAAATTCTAACAGGTATCTAATCCTGTCTCCTGAGAAGGTAATAGATTTAGGAAATAAACTAAGGAGAATATAAATATACATTAACCCTAAAATAATCTTAAAAAGTAACAGATTCTGGAAAGGATAATTTTAGGGGATTTCAGGGCTTTATTGACATTCGTAAAGCCCCTTTCTTATTTATTATCTTTTTAAATCTTAAGTTGTTATAATCAAGAAAATAATATAATTGCTAAGTATTTGAAAATACTGTGATATATTTATAACTAAGTAAAAGAAAATATTTAAAATGGATGAAGAGAAGAAAATTGAAGAGCCTGAAAAAGCCGCGGCCGTTCCACCTAAAAGATTGGGTTTAAAAATCGGGGCTCCAATTGCCGGGTTTTTTGTAGCAACCACTGGTGTTGGAATTGGTTTAGGCGAGAGTAAAAAATTACCCGATGTTCTTCAGCAACCTTATAACAATTTTAAAGTGGCTGTAGGTTTAAAAAACAGGTTTATTCCCGGTAAAAACGGTGAAACAATTGTGGATATAACCGAAACCAGCAAGCCAGTAGAAACCACCCAAACCCCAACCACAGTTGAACAGACAACGACTACCCAGGAAGCGACAACCACTACTGAAGCGGAAATAATCAATGCACCGGAAATAGCTGGTCTTAAATTTGACCAAGAGACCAAAAGTTATCTTAATGAAAAAGGAG
>JAMDDL010000147.1:0-3596 GCA_023488645.1 Actinomycetota bacterium
GACAGGGTAAAAAAAATTGCTTGCGGGGGAACCGGAGGAAAAGGTGGAGACGTTATAATTGAAACTGACCCGAATTTAAGCACTTTATATGTTTTCAAGGATAAAGTGCATTTTAAAGCACAAAACGGTCAGAGAGGTTCTTCAAATAAAAGAGCAGGCAAAGACGGCGAAGATCTTTACATTCATGTTCCGGTGGGAACCATAATAAAAAACCATAAAGGTGAGGTTTTATTTGATCTCAATAAGCCTGGAGAAAGAGTTCTGGCTGCAAAAGGTGGAAGAGGCGGAAGGGGAAACGCAAGTTTTATATCTCAAAGGCTTAAATTCCCTTCTTTTGCAGAAAAAGGGGAAGAAACTGAAGATATATGGATTAACCTTGAGCTACAGCTTGTTGCAGATGTTGCTATTGTAGGATTTCCAAATGCAGGCAAGTCAACTATTATAAGTGTCATTTCCAGAGCAAGGCCTAAAATTGCTGATTATCCGTTTACAACACTGACACCCAATCTTGGGGTAGTTTATTATAAAGATGAAAATTTTACAGTTGCCGATATTCCGGGTTTAATAAAAGATGCTCACCTTGGAGCAGGTCTTGGGGATAAATTCTTAAGACATATAATGCGGACAATCCTTATAGTGCTTGTTTTAGACTGCCAGCAGTTAACTTCAGGTAAAAATGCATTACTTGCTGCTTTTAATGATTTACGCAATGAATTAAGACTTTACAGCCAAAACCTTTTTGAAAAAAAATACATGATAGTTATGAATAAAACTGACTTAATTACCAATAAAAAATTAATTGATAAGGCAAAAAATGAACTTTTAAAATTAACAGATTCAAATGTAACTCCAATATCGGCAAAAACTGGTGAAAATATAGATGAGTTTTTAAAAGTATTAAGCGGAATGGTGAAACTTGAAAGAAGAAGCATTATGGAAGAAAGCAGGATTTCAGGAGAAGATGAAAATATAAAAGTTTATACATTAAATAAAGAAAGTATTATAAATGATAGCATAAAGATAATCACCAGCGGCAATGAATATTTCATTAAAAATAAATATCTTGAGCGTATGGTGGCAATGACTGATCTGGAAAATGAAGAAGCCCTTGAATATTTAAAGAATAAATTAAAAAAAATGGGTGTTGGTGATAAACTTAAAAAAATGGGTATCTCGGAAGGTTCGACTGTAATAATAGGTAAACTTGTTTTTGAATTAACTGAATAAAAATAGATGGAAAATTTAAGAAAAAAATATCTGAAAAAGTTAAAAAGAATTGTGGTAAAGATTGGTTCAAGCAGCCTGACTTCTTCAAGCGGGGGGCTTGATATGGAAAACCTCCAGAAATTTACCGGAGAGATTTCAAAAATAAAAGATGAAAGTCTTGAAGTCATTATTGTATCAAGCGGAGCAATAGCAGCGGGTCTTAAATACTTAAATCTTGAAGAAAAACCTAAAAAATATTCAATGCTTCAGGCAGTTGCAGCAGTCGGTCAGCATGATCTTATGAGAGTATACAGCAGCTTTTTTTATAAAAACTGCAAAAAGGTTGGTCAGATTCTTGTTACACGTGAAGATACATCAAAAAGGGAACAATATCTTAATATCAAAAATACAATTTTCAGTCTTCTTGAATTAAATGTAATACCGATAATAAATGAAAATGACAGTGTGGCGCTTGATGAAATAAAGTTTGGCGATAATGATACATTAGCAGCACTTATTGCAGGTCTTATTGAAGCAGATCTTCTCATTATTCTGTCGGATATTGATGGTTTATTTAATAAAAATCCAAAGCTTTATGAAAGCGCAAAACTCATATCAGTTGTAAATAACATAAATGAGGAGATAGAAAGAATTGCAGGCGGGATTGGTTCAAGTTACGGTTCAGGCGGAATGATTACAAAAATACGTTCAGCAAAAATATGCTCCTTTTCGGGCATTCCAATGATTATAGCAAACAGCAGAGAACCTGAAGTTATGCAAAGAATATTAAAAGGTAAAAACATCGGCACATTTTTTATTCCTGAAGCAGCCAGAAGAATTACCAGTGTAAAGAGATGGATTGCTTACGGCATGATTGCAAAGGGCAGTATCAAAGTGGATGAGGGTGCAGAGGAAGCTATTGTATATAAGGGAAGAAGCCTGCTTCCCGTTGGAGTAATTGAAGTAAATGGAAATTTTAAAAAGGGCGATAATATCATAGTTTTTTCAGCAGATAACAGAATGATTGCAAAGGGTATTTCCAATTTTACAAGTGAAGATATCAACAAAATAAAAGGCAAAAACGAAAAGGAAATTCTTGGAAATTTCGGTCCTGATTTATGCTGCGAGATAATTCACAGAGACAGCCTTGTTGTATTTTAAATTTTATCATATATTTTTATTTTCATTTTAAAATATGTAAAAACTTTAACCTTTGCAGGAGAATTAATGAGTATAGTTCTTGAAATGGCAAAAAAATCCAGAAAGGCTTCATATTTTCTGGCAAATGCGGGCGGAAAAGAAAAAAATAAAGTATTAAAGGATATTTCTGACTTACTGATGGAAAATTCAGATGAAATAATTTTAGCTAATGAAATGGACTACAAACAGGCTGAAAAAGATGGGATGCGGGGGAGTTTTTTAGACAGATTAAAGCTCAGTCATGAAAAGCTGAAAGCAATTTCAAAAAGCATACAGGATGTAGTCAGCTTAACTGATCCTGTTGGAGAAGTAATTTTCGGATATAAATTGCTTAACGGGCTAACTTTAAACAACATAAGAGTTCCTTTTGGTGTAATTGGGATTATTTATGAAGCAAGGCCCGATGTAACTGTAGATTGTGCGGTTCTTTGCCTGAAAGCCGGAAGCGCTGTAATTTTAAGAGGAAGTTCACATGTATTAAAAACAAACCTTAAATTAATTGAAATTATGAAAAAAGCTTTAATTAAAAATGAATTTCCTGAAGAATTAATTCAGATAATTCCAACAACCACAAGGCAGGATACTGAAGAATTAATGAAATTAAGGAAATATATAGATGTCTTGATTCCAAGAGGAGGCAAAGGACTGATAGATAATGTCGTAAGCAAATCAAAAGTTCCTGTTATTGAGACCGGAGCCGGCAACTGTCATATTTACATTGACAATAAGCTGGATATTCAAACAGAAGATATAATTAGCATTGTTATAAATGCCAAAACACAGAGGCCAAGCGTATGTAATTCTGCAGAAAAATTATTAATTCATAAAGATATTGCAGAAGATTTACTGCCTGTAATTTTAAAGGCGCTTGAAGATAAAAATGTTAAACTAAAGGGCTGCAGCAAAACCAGAAAAATTTATCCTTCAGTTGAAATGGCAACGGAAGAAGACTGGTATGAGGAATATCTTGATCTCATAATGGCAGTAAAAGTGATAGACAATCTTGAAGATGCAGTAAATCATATAAATAAATACGGCACTCATCATTCGGATGCAATAATTACTTCAGATTATAAAAATGCAAGATATTTTACATCAGGGGTAGACTCTTCTGCTGTTTATGTAAATGCTTCAACAAGATTTACTGACGGTGGACAATTTGGAATGGGAGCTGAAATTGGAATAAGCAC
>JAMDDL010000147.1:4221-11029 GCA_023488645.1 Actinomycetota bacterium
TAAAACTTTTTGATAAAACAAAAAATAATGCTGAAAAAATATTTGTAATGGAAGTGCCTGCACTTGCAATTTCATCATCTGATATCAGGAAAAGAGTAAAAGAAGGAAGGCCGATAGATTATCTTGTTCCGGAAGGAGTAAGCAATTATATTTTAAAACATGGACTTTATAAATAAACTTATATTAAACGAAAATCAAAAGGAATGTATTTTAAACATTAATAAAAAAATCAGCAACGTTTATCCTCCTGATTTATACAAGCATACTATCTCAACTTTATTTTATACACAAAAGCTTGCAGAAAAATATATTTTAAAAGATGATGAAAATAAGGAATCCGAAGATTTCAAGAAAAATCAGGAAGTTTATTACAAGCTTTGCAAAATAGCACTGCTTCATGATTACGGAAGAATATTTGATGCAGAAGAATTAAAGAAAATTGCATTAAAAAACAAGGATGAAATTAATGCAAATCAGGAAGATTTTGAGATTGACTGCCTTCTTCATGGCTTTGCAGGAGCATTTATCGTCAGGGATGAATTTAATTTAAGTGATGAAGAGATATTAAATTCAATAAAATATCATACCACCGGATACTGCAATATGAGCATGACTGATAAAATTATTTATATATCTGATAAACTTGAAGATGGAAGAAATTACAAAGAAGTATTTTATTTAAGAAAATTAGCATTAAAAAATATTAATTTCTGTTTACTGGAAGTTTATAAAAATAATATAATCTATATAATAAATAAAAATAAAAACATATACAGCAATACTTTTAAAATCTGGAATAATATTCTAAAACTTTATGGAGGTTTGACAGATGGCTCCAGAAGATGAAAAATTTGATGATGAAGAATATTTCTCCAACCGCAGGGAGGAAAAATATTTCTTTAAAAAAGATGATGATTATTTTGGCGGAGGACGATATTCGCGTTATGAAGAAAATAAGCATAAATATCCCCGTGATGAGGAGAAGGATGATGATATAAATCCAGCGAATAAACAGGATGATGCAGAAAAATACAGATCATCTGAAAGAGATGAAAACAATTTTGAAGAAGAAAAAAACAATGAACCGGAAATAAAAAGATATAAGGACAGATTTAGTGATGATTTCTTCAAAGATGAGGATTTTAACTACAGTGATAATGAGGAAGTTCCTTCAGGTGAAGATCCTGAAGATTATACAGCAAGAACTAAAAGGATAAAACAAAGAAGAAGGCGGAGAAAGATTATTGCTTCAAGTATTTTTATTTTTCTTTTAGTTATAGCTGTAGCCATAGGAAGTTTCTTCGGGTATAAGTTTATTAAAAATAAATTTCTTGAAAGTGCAAAAAGCACTGAAACAACTTCTGCCGAAACAATTAATATTCCTTCCAATCTGCAGCTTAATGAGGATTTAAGCATAGTGGTTGCAGGTGCACAGGATAATCTTCTTGAGCCTGATATTAATTTTATCTTTTACTCCAAATTTGACAGCAAAAATAATAAGCTTACAACTCTTGCAATTCCTGTAAATACACTTATGGATATACCAGGTTTTGGTCTTGAAAGTGCTGATAAATCAGTAAAATTCGGTGGAATGGATTTGCTTATCCTTACACTTAAAAAAGCTCTTGGTATGGATATAAACAAATATATTATCCTGGACATCAAGAATATTACTGAAAAGCTTGGAGGAATTAATATTAATCTTGATGAAGCAGTTACAATCAACAATATTGAGGATGGAAGCCCTATTGATCTCAAGAAAGGGGAAAATAAATTAAATGCAGTGATGGCTGTAAGTTATCTTGAGTATTTCAGCGGAACCCAAAAGGATGTTGTAGTTAATCTGACCATAAACCAGAAAAAGATTTTTGATGCATTATTTTTACAGTTAGCCGGAAGCAATGATGAAGATCTTAAGAAAGGTTTAAATTCAATAAAAAATTTTTATGAAACCAATCTGACAGATTCAGAAATATACCAGCTTGTTTCAACTGTTTCAAAATTAAACTCTGAAAACAATACTGTTTATCCTCTTGATGTTACTACAGTTGAACTGGAAGGCGGAAATATATTTTATGTTCCGGATATTTCAAAATTAGCACAGATTTTTAATATTACAGGCAGTGATATAACTGCAAGTACACAGTTAAATAATGTAACTATTGATCTTCAGGTTTTAAATGGAGTTGGCACGCCCGGAATTGCTGGAAAAGTAAGTGCATTGTTTAAAGATTTAAAATATGATGACGGTACGGCAAAATTTAATGTGCTTGAAGCAAAAAATGCTGATAATTCCAATTATTCTGCAACTCAGATTATTGTTAACTCAAAAGATCCTTCATATATGGTAATAGCTGATGAAATAAAAAATATATTAAAAGTAGGAAATATTACAAAAAATGAGGAAGCTGCAGTGCAGAATATTGTTATTATTGTAGGTGCTGATTATGGAAAGGAAGGCAGCAGTACAACGCAGACATCGCAGCAGGAAACCATTGCAGCTAAAATAAATATATTAAATGGCGTAGGAGTAGAGGGTATTGCAAAGAAAGTTCAAAAACAGCTTGAAGACAAACTGAATGACCAGACAAAAGTAATAGAGGTTACTGAAACAAAGAATGCTGCAAACTTTAATTATAAGCAAACGGAAATAATATATTTCAGCGATAACGATGAAATTAAAAACCTTGCAAGCAAGATTCAGGAAATACTTGGAGTTGGGGTTGTAAAATATTCTGAAAATAATCCTGATAAAGTTATGATCAGTGTCATAATAGGAAAAGATTATACGTAAAAGTGAGGATAAAATAAGAGAAAAAACCGCTTATTCTGAACCAAAGGAATTGTTAGAAATAGAAAAAAAAGGTTTAAAACTAAATAAGGACAATATAAAGGATGTTGTAAAATATGTTGCCAGAATTGCTGCAAGGAAAGGCGCTGAATATTTAAATATCCTTGAAATGAAAAACAGGCTTATAATTACAGATTTTTTTATAATAATAGGAGCTAAAAATATAAAGCTGACAACTGCGATTGAAGATGAAATAAAGTTCAGACTAAAACAACTTGGTTTTTCCCCGCTTCATACATCAGGTTTAACTGAAGGTAACTGGATATTGATTGACTATAATGATTTTGTAGTACATATCTTTTCTGAAGAATTTAGACAGTTTTACAACCTTGAACGGTTGTGGAAAGATTCAAAAATTGTTAAGTGGGATTAAATATCTTTACCGGATTCTAATCATGAATAATTATTTTTTTACATTTTCTGATTTTTTTACAGGGAAAGGATTTTAAATTGCCTGGCATTAAAAATATTGAGAATTATGATCACAAGGCTATTGAAAAAAAGTGGAATATTGAGTGGGAAAAAAATAAAATAAACGATCTTAAGACAGTAAAAGAAAAACAAAAATTTTACTGTCTTGAAATGTTTCCATATCCTTCCGGGGAGCCCCATATGGGTCATGCAAGAAACTATACAATTGGGGATGTAATTGCAAGACTGCAAAGCAGAAAAGGCTATAATGTTTTACATCCAATGGGTTATGATGCTTTTGGTCTCCCTGCGGAAAATGCTGCTATTAAAAGCGGAATGCATCCAAGAGAAAGCACCTTTAAAAATATTGACAGGATGAGAACTGCTTTTAAGAGAATGGGGATGACATATAATTTTAACGATGAAATAGTTACATGTGAACCTGATTATTATAAATGGACTCAATGGCTTTTTCTGCTTTTATATAAAATGGATCTGGCAGAAAAAAAATCAGGCCCGGTAAACTGGTGCAATTCATGCCAGACTGTTCTTGCCAATGAACAGGTAATAAGCGGGAGATGTGAAAGATGCAACACTGAAGTTGTAAGGAAAAACCTTACACAATGGTATTTTAAGATAACAAAATATGCACAGTCCTTGCTTGATGATATGGAATTGCTAAAAGGCTGGCCGGAAAGAGTTTTAACAATTCAGAAAAACTGGATAGGCAGAAGTGAGGGAGCAAGGATTAATTTTAAACTGACTGATGACAATGAGAAAATTGAGATACCGGTGTTTACCACAAGACCTGATACAGTGTTTGGTGTAACATTTTTTATATTAGCTCCGGAGCATCCGCTGGTAGATAAGATTGTTACAGACCCAAAAATTAAAGAAGAAATAAAAAAATTAAAAAACAAAATTTCAAAACAAACTGAAATTGAAAGAGGATCAGCTGAAGTAGAGAAAATCGGGGGATTTACCGGAAGATACGTCATAAATCCTCTAAATAAGGAAAAGGTACCAGTATGGATTGCAAATTATGTTCTTTCGGAATACGGTACAGGTGCAATAATGGCTGTTCCTGCTCATGACGAAAGGGATTTTGAATTTGCACAAAAATATAAAATAAAAATAAGAGAAGTAATTTCAGCTTCAGGAAAAATATCAGATGAAGTTCAGGTAGCATATACTGGTGAAGGAATAATGGTTAATTCCGGAAGCTTTAACAGTTTAAAATCAACAGAAGGAAAAAAGGCAGTAATTGATTTTCTGGTAAAAAACAATATAGGAAATGCAGAAATAAATTACAAATTAAAGGACTGGTTAATTTCAAGACAAAGATACTGGGGAGCACCAATTCCGGTCATTTACTGTAAAAAATGCGGAACTGTACCTGTTCCTGAAAAAGATTTACCGGTTATTCTGCCATATAATGTTGATTTTAAACCAACAGGGCTTTCACCGCTTGCATACATTGATGAATTCGTAAATACTGCCTGTCCGGAATGCGGGGGAAAAGCTGTAAGAGAAACTGATACAATGGATACTTTTGTATGTTCTTCCTGGTATTTTTTAAGATACTGCAGTCCTCATGACGACATTGAACCTTTTAATAAAGATGATGTCAGATACTGGATGCCTGTAGACCAATACATTGGAGGTATTGAACATGCTACGATGCACCTTATTTATTCCAGATTCATTACCAAAGTTTTACATGATGCAAATCTCATAGATTTCAGGGAGCCTTTTACAAGGTATTATCCGCATGGCGTGGTAACTTTAGGCGGGCAGAAGATGTCAAAATCAAAGGGAAACATAGTTAATCCCTCTGAAATCTATAATAAATATGGGTCAGATACCTTAAGGCTTTATATTTTATTTGTGGGACCGGCAGATTCAATTGTTGACTGGAGTGACAGCGGTGTTGAAGGATCTTACAGGTTTTTAAGCAGATTCTGGAGGCTTATCAATCAGAATATTTCAAATCTAAAAAATTACGGACATATGAGTTTGGATAAAAAACCGGAAGATCCACGTCCTGAAATTATTATGTCAGATTTAAGCACGCTTGAAAAAGATTATTACAAAAAACTGCATAAGACTGTAAAAAAAGTTACTGAGGATATCTTTAGATTTAACTTCAATACGGCAATAAGCGCAATAATGGAACTTGTAAATATAATGTATAAGTACAATGATGAAGTTAAGCCGCAGGATTTAAATTATAATCTTATATATGAGGCAACAGAAAAGGCCATATTGCTTATTTCTCCAATTGCTCCCTTTATATCTGAAGAGTTATGGTTCAAATTTGCAAGAAAATTTAGCGTACATAAAGTTTTATGGCCAGATTTCAGCAGAGAAGCTGTTATGGATGAGATGGCCACGGTAGTTTTTCAGATAAATGGAAAAATCAGGGATAAAATGCAGTTTCCTGTTGGCACTCCTGAAAAGGAGATTGAAAATTTTGCATTTTCTTCAGAAAAGATTAAAAATTATATAAAAGACAGAAAAGTAATAAAAAAAATCTATGTAAGGGATAAGCTCTTCAGCATGGTTGTGTGCTGATTTACAGCATTAATTTTAAAAAATACTAAGGGAAATGGAAGAAAGGAAATATAAATGACTGTGAAAAAAATAAAATTTATATCAGTTTCATTTATCATAGTTATTTTTATTGCATTTTCTGCTGTAATTTTGCCGGGCTGTATAGGGCAGAAACCGCCAAGGTATACAAATGAATCCGTAACAACCCAGACAGTTACAGATGAAACTGTTTATGGAAGCACTGCAGATTCCCAAAAAACACCTGCACTTAGTGGGGCAAAAACAATTGTTGTAACCAGTGAACAAACAGTAAAAGTTATGCCGGATATTGTAATGGTAAATATAATAATTTCAACTGAAAAACCTTCAAGCGAGGAAGCAGTAAATGAAAATTCAAAAGAAACGCAGAATGTAATAACTGCCATAAAAGCATCCGGTGATAGTGATTTAAAAATTGAGACTACAGGATATATCCTTCGCCCTTTATATAATTATGTTGAAAATAAACCGCCTGTCATATATGCATTTAATGCGGTAACCACCTTGCTTGTTACAACTCAAAAAATAGAAAAAATAGGAACTGTTATATCAACTGCAGTAGAAGCTGGCGCAACTGACATTTCTTCAATAAATTACGATTTAAGTGATGATGCTAAAAAAGCTGCAAAAAAGGAAGCTTTAACTAAAGCAGTAAAAGATGCAAATGATAAGGCTGATGCAATTGCCAAAGCAATGGCCGCAGATATTGTTGAAATTTATTCGGTAAATGAAGGAGGCACATCTTATCCGGGACCTATAAAGTATGAAACTTCTGATCAGTTAAAAGCTGCCAATGCTGCTGTTCCAGTCATATTGCCGCAGGAACTTGAATTAAAGGCAAACATATCAGTAATTTATATTTTCAAGTAATAAAAAGCTGTTACGTTATCATAAAAATTATATAGCAATTTTTTGATAATTGTCTTTTAATTGTAAAAGATTATTTATTTTTAT
>JAMDDL010000215.1:0-7948 GCA_023488645.1 Actinomycetota bacterium
GCTTTTTCTTTCAAACTGATGTTGCATGATAATAAAAGAATACTGGGAATAGATCCCGGACTTCAAATAACCGGAATAAGCGTAATTGAAACTTCAGATTCAATTGCATACAGGACTTTGTATTGCGGGTGCATAGAAACTCTTAAAGGCAGAAATATTGAACAAAGGCTTGCACAAATATATTCTTTTACAAATGATATAATCTTAAAATATAATCCTTATTGTCTGGCTGTAGAAGAAATTTTTTTCAGCTCCAATGCAAAAACAGCAATAAATGTTGGTCAGGCAAGAGGAGTTATATTGCTTTCAGCATGTATAAATAATATAAAAGTTTTTGAATATACTCCTCTTGAAGTAAAACAAGCGATATCAGGTTACGGCAGGGCAAGTAAGGATCAGATAAAATATATGGTAAAAGTATTGCTTAAAATTAAGGAAACAGATGTACCAAAAAAAGATGATGCATGGGATAGTCTGGCTATAGCAATATGCCATGCAAACAGCAGCAAATTTAATGAAAATATAAGAAGAAATATATGATTTCAAGATTAAATGGTAAACTGATATTTAAAAGTTTTTCAAAAATAATTCTTGAAACATCAGGAATAGGTTTTGAAGTGCTGATTTCCTCAAGGACATTTGAAAAACTTCCTGAACTGGAAAAAAATTTTTCAATAGATACCTATATGCATATTAGAGAAGATGAAATCCTTCTTGTAGGTTTCTTAAATCGTGAGGAAAGGGATTTATTCTTAAAAATAATCAGTGTTTCAGGGGTATCAGTTAAAATAGCACTTGGTATTTTTTCAATATATTCAGCAGATGAATTAAGTAAAATAATAATAAACGGAGAATCAGAAATGTTAAGAAGGGCTCCTCAAATAGGCGGAAGACTAAGTGAGAGGATTATTCTTGAACTGAAGGGAAAAATTTCTGAAGAATTTACAGGAATACAGGCTTTATATGCAGATAATTCCAAAATAATTGAAGTAA
This sequence comes from Actinomycetota bacterium, assembly GCA_023488645.1. Classification (GTDB taxonomy): domain Bacteria; phylum Actinomycetota; class Humimicrobiia; order Humimicrobiales; family Humimicrobiaceae; genus JAMDDL01. The sequence goes on from JAMDDL010000215.1 coordinate 994, forward strand.
AAGAAGCTTTAAGGACTTTGGGTTATTCAAATATTGAGATACAAAAAACACTTTCAAAAATTGATAAAAAATTTATTGAGGAAAAAAATACCGAAGATATTTTAAAGGCTGCATTAAGGGAGGTATAAGATAAACAACACGAAAAATAATAAGGATAAAGAAAATGCTGCAGTTGAAAGCGAGCTGGATGTAAAGCTTAAAAGTGAAGATGTTGAACTTGATAAAAGCTTAAGGCCAAAATATATTTCAGAATTTATCGGACAGGTAAAAATTATTGAAAATTTAAGCATATTCATAACTTCTGCGAAAAAAAGAAATGAACCCCTTGATCACGTACTTTTATCCGGTCCTCCGGGACTTGGAAAAACCTGTCTTGCAGAAATAATAGCAAATGAAATAGGTGTAAATTTCAAGATTACTTCCGGTCCTGCAATTGAAAGAACAGGTGATCTTGCAGCAATCCTGACAAATCTTGAAAAATTTGATGTATTGTTTATTGATGAAATTCACAGACTTAACAGATCCGTCGAGGAAATTTTATATCCTGCAATGGAAGATTATAAGCTTGATATAATTATAGGCAAGGGTCCTTCAGCAAAATCAATAAGAATAGACATAGCTCCTTTTACGATAATTGGAGCTACTACAAGAACAGGCCTTCTTGCATCTCCTTTAAGAGACAGATTTGGAGTAAATTTAAGACTGGATTATTATAAAGCAGAAGATCTTGTAAAAATTATTTTGCGGTCTGCCAGAATACTGGGTGTAAAAATAACCCGTGATGGTGCGGAATCAATCGCAAGAAGGGCAAGAGGAACACCAAGGATTGCAAACAGGCTGCTGAAAAGAGTAAGAGATCACGCCATTACAGGCGGAAATGGTGATATTGATTTTATAGTTGCCGATATGGCTTTAACCAAAATGGATATTGATCCTCTTGGGCTTGATATAATTGATAAGAAAATCCTGGATACAATCATAAATAAATTCAGCGGCGGACCTGTAGGAGTTGGAACAATAGCAATATCCATTGGGGAGGAAATTAATACGATTGAAGATGTTTATGAACCATATCTTGTGCAGATAGGATTCATAAAAAGAACTTCAAAGGGAAGGGTTGCTACGGAACTGGCATTCAAGCATCTTGGAATAAAAAAATCTGCCCAAAGTCAAAGTCTTTTTTAATCTTTTTTAAATGGAATTAAACTTATTTGATTATAAACTGCCCGAAATATTAATTGCACAGTCGCCATTAAAGGAACGTGACAAAGCACGGCTTCTTGTTCTTGACAGAAAAACAGGCGGTATTGTGCATGATATTTTTTTTAATATTATAAATTATGTTAAAAGTAATGATGTAATTGTAATTAATGAATCCAAAGTCATTAATGCAAGGCTTTTTGGCAGAAAGGAAAATACCGGAGCAAAAATTGAATGTTTTATCCTTAAAAAGAAGAAAGATAATAATTTTATTGTTCTTCTAAGACCTTTAAAAAAATTAAAAATTTCTGACAAAGTTTTTATTAATGAAAAAGATAATATTTATTTTGAAGTAGAGGACAAGCTTGAAGATGGCAGGGCACTAATACATTTTAATAATTTTTCCGATAAGATGCTGGATGAATATGGAGAAATTCCACTTCCGCCTTACATAAAAAACAGAAATTTTGATAATTCTTATTACCAGACTGTTTATGCAAAAAGAAAAGGCTCAACTGCAGCCCCGACCGCAGGCCTTCATTTTACAAGTGAGCTTATAAAAAAGCTGAAGGAAAAAGGTGTATTTTTTGCAAAAGTTAATCTTGAAATAGGGCTTGATACATTTAAGCCTGTAACTGAAGAAAATATTATAGATCATAAAATTCATTCAGAAAAATATAATATCAGTGAACATAATGTAAAAATAATACTTAAAGCCATAAATCTTGGCGGAAGGGTAATATGTGCGGGAACAACCACAACAAGAGTACTTGAAACAGTCATGTCCAAATACGGCAGTCTTAAAAGCAGCAGAGGCAGAACCAGTCTTTATATTTATCCGGGTTATAAATTTAAGATTACTGATATGATTATTACCAATTTTCATCTGCCAAAATCAACTTTAATTATAATGGTAAGTGCATTTGCAGGAAGAGAAAATATATTAAAAGCGTATGAAACTGCAATTAACAATAATTACAGGTTTTTCAGTTTCGGAGACTGCATGCTTATTAAATAAAGTAATTAAAAATTATTGTATCAGTGGCTTAGGTATTTCGAAGACACACAAGCTTTGACCCAGCGAGTCAAAGCTTGCTCTGATTCAGGCTTCACTCTCCTCTCTAAAGAGAGGAACCTTGCCCGCTCAGCCCTTCATAAGGTCTTCTCAACACCTAAGCCGCTGATTTAATAATTTGTTTTAGATTAAAAAAAGAAATGCTGACAAAATAAATAAAATTGAATTATTTTGCAGAAACCGGATAATTGACTAAAATGAATTTTTACAAATTTTTATGATGTGATGTTATTAAATCAGATTTATGGAATTTTTTGAAATACTAAAAACAGATAATAATTCCCGAGCAAGGCTTGGAAAAATAACAACCTGCAGAAATACCATATTTACTCCTGTTTTCATGCCTGTGGGGACAAAAGCAACCGTAAAAGCAGTTTTGAATGAACAGCTTGCTGAAATGGGCTGTGAAATAATATTATCAAATCTTTATCATTTATACCTTTCACCGGGAATTAAGATTATAAAGAAAGCCGGTGGAATTCATAATTTTTCAAACTGGAAAAAAGCAGTATTGACAGACAGCGGAGGTTTTCAGGTTTTCAGCTTAAGCGGCATAAGAAAAGTAATAGATAACGGAGTTGAATTTAAATCCGTAATTGATGGTTCAACCCATTTTTTTACACCGGAAAAAGTCATAGAGATGCAGATTGAAATGGGTTCCGATATTATGATGGTTCTTGATGAATGCAGTATATTTAATGCACCTGATAATTTAATTGCAGAAGCTGCAGAAAGAACATTAAAATGGGCAAAGCTTTCTATTGCGGAATATAATAAATACGGGGACAATAAAAATTCTAAACTTTTTGGAATAATCCAGGGAGGTTTTAATAAGGATTTAAGAAAATACTGCGCGGAAACTGTTTCGGAGCTCGGATTTGGCGGGATAGCCATTGGAGGTTTAAGCGTGGGTGAAAACAGAAACCTGACAGTTGAAATGATGGATCATACAGTTAATTATGTTGATAAAAGCAAACCCCTGTATGTGATGGGGCTTGGAGATCCTGCCGGAATCCTTGAAGCAATAAACTGCGGTGTAGATATGTTTGACTGTGTTCTTCCTACCAGAATATCAAGAAACGGCAGTGCTTTTACTCAAACCGGAAGGATAAATATTAATAATGCAAAGTTCAGTGATGATTTTTCACCAATTGATGATTGCTGCAATTGTTATACTTGCAGGAATTATTCAAGAGCATATATAAAACATCTTCATAAAAATAAGGAAATCCTTTCAAGTATTTTACTTTCGATTCATAATCTGTATTTTTTATTTGATCTGGTTGGAAAATGCCGCAATGCTATTTCAAACAATAATTTTAATAATTTTAAAAATAATTTTTTAAAAAATTATAATAATGTGCGTCCCAATCCGTAATTTAAGAAATAAAAATAATATTTGCAAAAAATAAAAAAATGTTAATAATAGTTATATTTGCAAAACAAGTATTTGGCATAATGTCAAGTAGAAATATTAACAAAAAGGTGAAAATAATGAAAAATATTAGTAAAAATAAATTAGGCAAATTAATTACAATAACAGTTACTGCTGTTCTGATTGTATTTATAGGCATAATTTCATTTGGCTGTCTTCCTTTAACAGGAACTGCCGGCAGTACTACTGTAGCTACAAATGCTGACGGAACACCTGTTCAGCCTTCTTTTCTTGCAAAATACGGTACATGGTTATGGCTGATAGTTTTGGTTGTTGCTTTTTATTTTCTTTTAATAAGACCGCAAAGAATGAGATCAAAAACACAACAGGATTTGCTTGGCAATCTTCAAAGGGGCGATGAAATAGTAACAGTTGGAGGAATGTATGGAAAAATTAAAGATGTGGGCGCAGATTCAATTATTATTACTATTTCAAGCGGTGTAGACGTAAAAATTTCCAAAAGCGCGATTGCGCGAAAAATATCACATGATATAACAACATCAGATAGAAAATAACTTGTTCCTGATATGAGACAAAACAGGCTAAACATTGCAGTTATAATTATCTTTATTATAATTACCGGTCTTGCAGTCTGGAGCATTTTAACTTCCCCTGTTAAACTGGGTCTTGATTTGAAAGGTGGAACTCAGGTTATTTTAAAGGCAACCCAGCTTCAAACAAAAGAAAGTACATCTGAAACAAAAACAGGAGGATCAGTTAGCGGTGATGCCATAGATAAAGCCATGCTTATAATGTTAAACAGGATTGATAAGCTCGGCATATCGGAACCTCTTGTAACCAAGGATTTTTCAAATAATATAGTTGTTCAACTTCCGGGTGTTGATAATCCCGACAGGGCAGTAGAAGTAATAGGCAAAACTGCTCAGCTTGAATTTAAAATAGTTGAAGGGTTTGATGATAATGGAAACTATAAACTTGGGCCTACCCTTATTACCGGAGACAAGCTTTCAAATGCAAAAGCCGGGTATGATAATAACGGACAGGTAATAGTACAATTCAGTTTTAACTCAGAAGGAGCAAAGCAGTTTGAAAAAGTTACTTCAGAAAATATCGGCAAGCAGCTTGCAATTGTACTTGACGGTGAGGTAAAATCTGCTCCTGTCATCAGGTCGGTAATTTCAGACAATGGTGTAATTGAAAATATCGGCAGCCTTGAAGAAGCAAAGGATATAGCTCTTGTGCTTCAAACAGGTGCTTTACCTGTAAATCTTGAGATTCAGGAAGTCAGAACCATAGGACCTACTCTCGGACAGGATTCGCTGCAGCAAAGCATGATAGCCGGAGTAATTGGTATCATACTGGTTGCTCTTTTTATGATTATAGTTTTTAGGGGACTGGGTCTGGTTTCCTTAATAGGTCTTTTCTGCTATATCGCATTATTCTGGGGTATTATTTCCGCACTTAAGACACCTTTAACTTTACCCGGAATAGCCGGTATCATTCTTACTATTGGTATTGCAGTAGATGCAAATGTTCTTATTTTTGCCAGAATTAAGGAAGAAATGCTTAAAGGCAAAACAAAAATTGCATCTTTCAGGGAAGGTTTTAAAAATGCGCTTAAGGCAATCATTGATTCCAATATAACTACATTAATTACTGCTGCCGCATTATACAGGTTTGGAACAGGACCAATCAGAGGTTTTGCTGTAACCCTTGCAATCGGTATTATTATCAGTATGTTTACAGCCATTATATTAATCAGAGCAATATTATTTCTTGCAGTTAATTCCAGAGTTATGACTCCCGGTTTTATTGGTATAAGAAAATCTGAAATAAAGAAGGTACAATAGTTGGCAAAAGAAAAGGAAGTATCAGTCAGCAGGTCTTACAAATTTGATTTTATTGGCAAGGGAAAAATATGGTTTGTTGTTTCTCTGGTCATAATAATTACAGGAATAGTGTTTTTCTCCATAAGGGGTTTTAATTATGGGATAGATTTTCTTGGCGGAAACCTTATGGAAGTTAAATTCAAACAGGATGTACCGGTTTCCCAGTTAAGAAAAGTAATGGAAGAAACAGGTTATGGTAAATCTATCCTTCAAAGTACAGCACCTGATCAATACATCATAAGAACAGTTCCAATAAACAATGATCAAAAAAATAAGATACTTGACAATCTGGATAAAAAGATTGGTATTGAAAGGCCGCTTGTTCAGGACAGAAACGTAGCTGCAGGTTTTTCAAAACAAATTACGAAAAATGCATTAATTGCTGTAGCCATAAGTCTGGCAGGAATATTAATATATATATGGATAAGATTTGAAGTTAGATTTGCGATAATCGGTATTTTTGAATTATTGCATGATTTACTGATTGTGCTTGGTTTTTATGCCATAACCTTCAGGGAATTCAATACAACAACTATTGCTGTTATTTTAACTATTCTGGGTTACTCTTTAAGTGACGGTATAATTATTTTTGACAGAATACGTGAAGAATTAAGGATAAATAAAAAAGAGAAATTATTTACTCTTGTAAATTATTCCATAAATAAAACTTTGGCAAGATCATTAAGTACAGTTAGTACAACTTTATTCCCTATTATAATCCTTTTAATAGTTGGAAATGAGACATTAAAGGATTTTGCAATCGGCTTATTTGTTGGAATCATATCAGGAAGTTATTCATCCATATTCATAGGTAGCCCGCTGCTGATAGCATGGAATAACAGATTTCCAAAGTATAAAAAATAAAATGCCTCAAATACCAGAAAACTGGATATCAATTGAGCAAAAAGAAGATTTTCCACTGCAGTCATCCAATAATTTTTTATCAAATTATCCTGATGCTGTCTTAAAAATACTGGTTAAAAACGGATTTGACAGCGAACAAAAAATAATAGATTTTGTAAAAACTGATGAAGGCAGAAAATTTACCGGTTTTTTATCAAAATATTGTGAGATTTTTTTAAAAATTCTTTTAAACCGGGGAATATATACGCAGGAAAATATTTATAAATATTTGAAATCCCCGCAAGGTAAAGATTTTTATGATCCTTTTCTTCTGCCGAATATGGATACCGCTGTTGAAAGGCTGCTTAAGGCAATTAAAAACAATGAAAATATATTAATTTTCGGGGATTATGATGCAGATGGAATAATAAGTACAACCCTGATTTATAATTTCCTGAAAAAATTAGGATTAAATGTACAATTTAAAATACCCTCAAGAGTTGAAGATGGTTATGATATCAGCCTTGAATTTATAAAAAAGCTTAATAAAGA